>CAYJMU010000045.1:5494-7397 GCA_964371605.1 uncultured Lachnospiraceae bacterium | reverse complement strand
ACTTGGACTAAGGTATGTATCTCGTCTATGAAAAGTATGATGTCTTTATTCTTTTCCATTTCTTCTATTAATTTTTTCAGTTTTTCTTCCATGGTGCCTCTAAACTTAGTCCCTGCCATAAGAGAGCCAATATCTAGACTGAACAAAATTTTATACTTCATTTCTTCAGGGACTTCACCTTTCACCATTTTTAGTGCTAGGCCTTCTATTATAGCTGTTTTACCTATACCAGCATCACCTATAATGATCGGATTATTCTTTCCTTTTCTGCCCAAAATTTGGATTAATCTTTCTATTTCTTCATCTCTTCCTATGATAGGATCTATTTTTCCGAGCTTAGCTTTTAGCGTAAGGTCATAACCCAGCTCTAATATTTCACTCGAAAGTTCGCTAGTCACTGAATATGCGTCAGGATTTTCACTAGATGGATTATGCTTAGTGAAATAATCTTCGCTTTTCATGATATTACATAATTCATCTTTTAAAAGATCGGTATTGATTTTTATTCCTTGTGAAAGAATCGCCATAGCACTAGATTCCGCGCTCAAAAGAATAGCAAGTAGTAAATGTTCATTAGCTACAAACTCATGAGATAATTCTTTAGCGATTTTTCCGGCTTGCCTAAATAATTCTAAGCTTTTGCTAGTCATTTGAGGGTCTACCTCTTCATGATTGATTTGACCGCGTCTGGTGGACTTGATGTAAAAGTATACATCATCAGCTTTCACGCCATATCTACTTAAAAGAGTAAGGGTATTATTTTTTCTGCCTGCTAACATGCCATAGAGCAAATGTTCACTAGAGATTTTTCCATAGTTATAATCTTTAGCCGCATCAGCAGAAAGTTTTAAGGTTTCATTTATTTCGTTAGTGATGTTAGATTCTCTACTCATGTTAACTCCTTTTTTAGTTTATCTGTTCTTTAATTTTTTCTTTTAGAACTTCTAAGTTCATTCGCTTAGTAGCTGAAATGAAAATGGCGTCTTTTTCAATATTTTCGTCATTTTCTAAAATTTCTTCGATGTTAATTCTATCGCTCTTGTTATAAATATTGATAACAGGTGTTTCTCCTATCTTTAAGCTTTCTAGAGTTTTATTCACCGCTTCTACTTTTAGCTTATACTTAGAATCGCTAATATCTATAATATGGAAAACTAAATCTGCATTCACTGCTTCTTCTAGTGTAGAATGAAATGCATTCACTAGTTCATGCGGAAGTCTACTAACAAACCCTACAGTATCTGTGATAACGCACTCTTTAAAATCGCCAAGGTACATTTTCTTAGTAGTAGGATCTAGTGTAGCAAATAGCATATCTTTAGCTAAAACATCGCTTTTCGTAAGAGTGTTTAGTAGCGTGCTTTTTCCTGAATTAGTGTATCCCACAAGAGCTACATTAAAAATCCGGCTCTTCTTTCTATTCTGTCTACGAAGATCGCGTTTAGATTCTAGCTCTTTTAGTTCGCGGCCTTTTTGGAGAATTTTGTTTTCTATCACTCTACGGTCTAATTCTAGCTTAGTTTCACCCGGACCACGCATGCCCACGCCACCGCCAAATCTACCGCTGCTTTGACTAAGGCTACCTATTCTAGGCATAGAGTATTTTAGTTGTGCTAGCTCTACCTGTAATGCACCTTCCTTAGATAATGCCCTGCGTGCGAAAATATCTAGAATAAGCATAGTTCTGTCTATAACTTTCACATCTAGAGCATTTTCTAAATTTTTGATTTTGTTCCCACTTAACGAATTATCAAAAACTACTATATTAGCGTCATTTACTAATATTAGCTCTTTTAATTCTTCTAATTTTCCTTCGCCTATATATAGGGCTGGGTCAGGAGTTTTTCTGTTTTGGGTAAGTTCTCCCACCACTTCTAATTCGCAGGCATTGCACAAGTCTTTC
>CAYJMU010000045.1:4439-5484 GCA_964371605.1 uncultured Lachnospiraceae bacterium | reverse complement strand
CTCACTTAGATATAAAGAAATATCTTCTTTAGTGTCAAATGATACATAAACGACTATCGCTTTTTCTTTAACTTTTTCATTACTATATAATTTATTTTTCATAACTAAATTTTATCATACCTCTTTAGTGTTTGCAACCAATATTTCATTAGAATCAGTGTCTATGATTAAATGATGCCATTTTTTAGAAGTAGTATACATGCTAGCGCTCCAAAAGTAGCCTTCTTCTAGTAATGAATTATCATAAATGATGAGTAAATAAATTTCAGCATTAAGTTTATTGTCATAGTTTTCATTTATTTCTTTTTCATAATACTCACTAAATATTTTGAGTGCTTCAGTAAATGATGTTTCCCAATCTTTGCTCACATTAGTCAAAGTCTTTTCATAACTTTTCCCATCGATAAAAATAGTGACTTTCAGTTTAGCAGAATCTGTCATTTTAACTTTTATATCAGAGGCGAAGCGATATCTGAAAGGATATTTTTCAAAACTTCCATCATATTCACTTCCATTCAAGTTTAACAAGAATGAGGGCATTTCATTGATCACAAAATCAGGATTTTTAGGTATAAGTGATAACACGCCAAACTCAACTGGAAAGCCTGCACTTCCATCACGAACATAAGGATCTTCTCTATATCCGCTAGATAAACTAACCTCAAAATCTTCAAAGTCTGCTAAAAATAAATTTTCAGTAAGATCAGCATAAGAATTTTCCATTTTTTTAAGCGTGCTAATATTTTCTGCTTCATAATAACTGACTGCTAAAATTAATAGCAAAAATATAAATGCAGATATAACTATAGTTTTAAAACTAATTTTCTTCTTTTTTTTCATAAAGTATAATATTAGAAAGTGTAAAAAAAAATGCGAATATTTCGCATTTTAATTATCTTAATTTTAAAGAATGTTTTTCACAATGATTAATTATATTTTTTTGGAAATCTTCTATATCTTGACTGCTAAGTGTCTTGAATTTGCTGAAGAATTCGAAAGAAAATACATAACTAATTTTATCGCCGAAAAGTTCTGCATTCTTATA
>CAYJMU010000045.1:0-4429 GCA_964371605.1 uncultured Lachnospiraceae bacterium | reverse complement strand
TATTTCATAGTATTTAGTTTTTTCATCTATAAGTAAATTCAGGTCTAAAACATTTCTTTGATATTTACTAACTTCTTCTATAACCTTCACATTAAAAGGAATGTCCGCAAGCTTGTTAAAGTTTATATCTAGTCCTACTATCTTGATTTTAGTATCTATCTTCATGCTCGTTTTAGGGCTGATGATAGCTATTTCACCTAAGTTTATATCGTCAATGAATACACTAAAGCTATTGTTAGGTTGATGATAGTTTCTAGCACTATTATTAGCTATATAAACTACTTTTTTGTTAATATGCGTTTTAACTATGTCTTCTAACATACCCTTTAAGCTAAATAGCAAATCACTGTAATCTTTAGAATTACTAGCTAAACATATAGCTAAATGATTTTCTTCATTTGCTTTTTTATCTATTATGCCATTAGCCACTCTGCCTATTTCAAAAATGCCTATTTCATCATACGCTTTAGCATTAGATTGAACTACTGATATTAGACTAGGCAGCATTTCACTTCTAATACTATCATTTTCTTTCACGACGCTTCCTAAAACTTTCACGTCGCAATTAGATTCTATGTTAAGAGCTTTGTTTTTCTCGTTGTTGTTCCAAATATAAGTATGAACTTCATTTAGATTATATTTAGTAGCTAACAAGTTTTTTATCTCAAAACTCATAATATGATTTCTAGATTGGTTAACTGGCTCTAAATTTATTTTCACCGGTTTAACATCGAAATTATCATATCCATATATTCTGCATACCTCTTCTACTATATCCGCACTTAAGCTAACATCTTTAGTAGCTCTGTATGAAGGAACGGTTATGTTTAAGTTTTCACCATCAGATGAAACTTTAAAGCCTAACTTGGTTAATTTATCTTTGATCCAAGCGATATCAAAACTAATGCCAGCATATTTGTCTATGAAAGATTTAGTGGTATCAATCTTGATTTCTGGATATTTATAATTATATTCGTCAGATAAAATAGAAGTAAACTCAATATTTCCATCCACGCCTTTTAGCAGGTTAAAAAATCTAGATATGCCTACTAAATTCAGTTCAGGATCTAAACTTTTTTCATATCTCCTACTTGCTTCACTTCTAAGATTAAGAGCTGCTGCTGATTTTCTTATGCTGCTAGCATCGAATGTAGCACTTTCTAAGAATATTTCGCTGCTATCAGAAAGAACTTCACTGTCAAGTCCACCCATAACTCCCGCAATGGCGATGTTTTCACCATTGTTTTTTATCATCATAGTGTTAGGAGGAAGAATTCTTTCACTATTATCAAGCGTAGTGAATTTTTCTTCAGTTTTAACATTTTCTATAGTAATATTTTCTGCATATTTAGCGTCAAAAGTATGTAAAGGTTGACCAATATCAAGCATTACATAATTAGCGATGTCTGTAAGTAAATTAATACTTCTCATGCCTGCGTAGTAAAGCCTGATTTTCATATTTTCTTCCGCGTCAGTTTTAGATATGTTTCCGATTTTTATGCCAGTATATCTAAGGCAATCTTTACTTTTTATTTCTAAGTTTACTTTTTCTTCTTTTTTAATATCGCTAAAATTAACCATTTCAATATTTTTAAGCGGTCTATCAAATATGGCGCTTAATTCTCTCGCGAATCCGTAGTGTGACACAAGGTCAGGACGATTAGTTAAACTCTTGTTATCTACTTCGAAGATTACATCATCTATAGCGTAAATATCTTTTATGCTTTTTCCCACTTCTAAACTAGGATCTAAATCCCAAATGCCATCGCTCTCTTCGCCAATACCTAACTCTTTTTTACTACAACACATGCCGTAGCTGTCCATACCTGCTATGCTAGCTTTAGAGATCTTGAAGCCGCTCACCTCGCCGCCTATAGTGGCTAAAGCTACCTTCATGCCTTCTCTTACATTAGGCGCGCCGCATACGATATCTAAAACTTCATCTCCCTTGTCTACTTTTAGAAGATGTAATTTTTTACTATTAGGATGATCGGCTACTGATAATATTTTTCCTACTACCACGCCAATAGTGTTTTTTCCTAAGTGAAAAACTTCTTCTATCTCAGCTGTAGATAGCGTAATACGCTTGATTATTTCATCAGTAGAAATATCTGATAAATCTACGTGATCTTTTAGCCAATTTATACTTATTTTCATATATATAATTCTTCCTTATTACTTAGTTTTCATTTGACTTAGGAATCTTAAGTTTCCTGAATTAAATGTTCTTATTTCTTTTATTCCATATTTTAACATAGCGAGTCTAGTTAAACCTAGCCCGAATGCGAATCCTTGGTGTTTTTTAGTATCTATTCCGCCCATTTCTAGAACGCTAGGGTGAATCATACCGCAAGGACATAATTCTATCCAGCCGCCTTGTTTACATGTAGCGCACCCTTTTCCATCACAAAATGGACATGATGCATCTAGTTCGAAACCTGGCTCGACGAAGGGGAAGAAACCTGGTCTTAATCTAACTGCCACCTCTTTTTTAAACACTTCACTTAGCATTTTCTTCATGAAGTAAATAAGATTAGATATGTTCACATCTTCACCTATCATCATGCCTTCTAATTGGAAAAATGTATTTTCATGGCTAGCATCTACATTTTCATTTCTAAAGCATCTGCCTGGAAAAATTACTTTCAGCGGTGCTCCATATTTTTTCATAAGTCTATTTTGACTAGCGCTAGTATGAGTTTTTAGAACTTCACCAGTATTTAGCCAGAATGTGTCTTGCATATCTCTAGCAGGATGATTTTTAGGAACATTAACTGCTTCGAAGTTATTATACTCGCTTTCTATCTCATTTCCATCTTCTACTATGAACCCCATACTTATGAAGACATCTTCCACTTCTTTTTGGACTAAAGTGATAGGATGCAGTGATCCTTCTTTTTCTTTCATAGGTAAACTTAAGTCAATACTTTCTATAGAATTTATGATATCATTTAATCTTTTTTCTTCTAATATTTTTGTTTTTTCTGTAAGTGCATTTTCGATAGTCACTTTTAGTTCATTGAATAGTAAGCCTAATGCTCTTCTCTCATCTTTATCAGCATTTTTTAATTCCTGCATCAAAAGAGTGACATCACCCTTTTTTCCTATGCTGCTTACTCTTATCTTTTCTATTTCTACTAAATTATTAGCTAATTTAATTTCGCTTAAAATTTTCTCGCTTAAACTACTTATTTTTTCTTTCATATATACCTCTATTTTACTCATATATTTTATACATAAACTAGCTAATTGTCAAGAAATAGTTAGGCTTTCTTACTTTTTTTCTCTAGTTTTCTTAATTCATTTATTCTTTCGCGTATTTCTATAGCTATCTCGAAATTTAGTAACCCACTTTCTTTTTTCATGAGTGCGGTTAGCTCTTCTATTTTAGCTGGAATATCACTTATTTTGATTTCTTCATTTTTATCATTTTTGTTAGTGATATAGTTCATTTTGGCAATGTCTTTTATGATAGTTTTAGGGGTGATATTATTTTTCTTATTATAATCACGTTGAAGTTTTCTTCTTCTATCTGTTTCGGTGATAGCTCTATTCATGCTGTCAGTCATATTGTCTGCGTACATGATTACTCTAGCTTCACTATTTCTAGCCGCCCTACCTATAGTTTGAATTAAACTAGTTTCACTACGAAGGAAGCCTTCCTTATCTGCATCTAATATAGCTACCATCTTCACTTCAGGTATATCTAGACCTTCTCTTAATAAGTTGATACCTATGATCACATCAAATACGCCTTGCCTTAATTCATTTATGATTTGAATTCTTTCAAGTGTAGGTATATCGCTATGCAAATATTTTACTTTTAGCCCTTGATCAACGAAGTAATCAGTAAGATATTCAGACATCTTTTTAGTAAGCGTGGTCACTAGCACTCTTCCTGAATTTTCTATCACCTTTTTTATTTCAAAGTATAAATCATTTATTTGGTTTTCTACCGGTCTGATTTCTACTTCTGGGTCGATTAGCCCTGTAGGCCTGATGATTTGTTCTACTACATTTCCCGCTCTTTCCTTTTCATATTTAGCAGGAGTGGCACTCACATATATTGCTTGACCTATTCGTTCTTTAAATTCGTCAAAGTTAAGCGGCCTGTTATCTAAAGCGCTCTTTAGTCTAAACCCATAATCAACTAGATTCATTTTTCTAGAACGGTCACCATTATACATAGCTCTTACTTGTGGTAGTGTGATATGGCTTTCATCCACGAACAATATGAAATCATCTGGGAAATAGTCAATGAGTGTAAATGGAGGCTCTCCCTCTTCTCTGCCGTCGAAATATTTACTATAATTTTCGATGCCGCTACAAAATCCTATTTCACTCATCATTTCTATATCATACGCCGTTCTTTCTTTTAGTCTTTGGGCTTCTATTAGCTTGTTTTCTGAATGTAGTTTCGCCACCTCAG
>CAYJMU010000044.1:517-7571 GCA_964371605.1 uncultured Lachnospiraceae bacterium | reverse complement strand
TCATCCTCAGTCATTTCCGCCTTCTTTTCTATGACAAAAAGTCCTTTATTATCAAACATATAAGAAACACAACCCGTACTCCCCATAGCTCCGCCAAATTTATCAAAAATATGCCTTACATCCCCAGCTGTGCGATTTTTATTATCCGTCAGGCATTTTACGATCACTGCTGACCCTGCCACGCCATATCCTTCATATACTATTTCTTCATAGTTTACACTGCTAAGTTCGCCTGATGCCTTCTTTATACTTCTATTAATATTATCATTAGGCATATTAGCCGATTTAGCTTTACTGATAGCATCTCTTAATCTAGGATTAGCTGATGGATCACTTCCACCTAGTTTAACCGCCACCACTATTTCCTTTCCTATTTTAGTGAAAATTTTACCCCTTTTAGAGTCCATTTTCTCCTTAGTTCTTCTTATATTCGCCCACTTACTATGTCCTGACATAAACTAATTTCTCCTTAACATAACTTCATACATAATCACGCTAGCACTCACCGCCGCGTTTAAACTTTCTACCTTGTTAGCCATAGGTATATTGATTTTTTTAAGATTTAAATTCAAAATTTCATCACTAATTCCATTGCCTTCATTTCCGATAACAATACCTGTTTTGCCTTCAGAAAAAGTACATTTATCTATACTCTCGCCATCTAGATCTGCGATAAAAATCTCTTTTTCTTTAGCTAATTTATCTATCTCATCATATGAAGATTCTATGATGCTTACCTTAAACAAATTCCCCATTGATGATCTGATCACCTTAGAATTATAACTATCCACTCCGCCGATTTTATATATACTTTTAAAGTCAAAAGCGGCAGCAGATCTGATAATAGCGCCCAGATTATTTGGGTCTTGAATATTATCCAGCACTAAAAAATTTCCATTATTTTTCTTAATATTCTCATTAAACTTATAATGAAATATTGCAGCCACTTGAACGTTTTTTAGATCAGTAATTTTATCCATAACCTCTCTAGTCACTTTCACTAAATCGCCCTCTCTTGCGCCAAATTTATCATTAAGAGTAAATATTTTATAAGGCAAAAAACCGCTATTTATAGCATCTAAAACTAATTTTTCACTCTCAATTAATAGCAAATTTTCAGCCTCTCTATTCTTTTTTTCTTTTAGAGAAACTGCTAATTTTACTAATGAATTTTGTCTAGAAGTGATGATTTCCATAATTCTCCTTTATAAATAAAAAACTCGCAAAAACACGAGCCTTTTAATTTATTATATTGCTTTTTTTGCAGTTTCTATAAGGCTATTGAAAGCGTTAATATCGTTCACTGCTAAATCAGCTAAAACTTTTCTATTTAAGTCAATATTAGCTAATTTTAATCCATGCATAAATTTACTGTAAGATAAGTTTTGCATTCTGCAGCCAGCGTTAATTCTAGCTATCCATAAAGTTCTCATATCTCTTTTCTTTAATTTTCTACCAACGAAAGCATTATTACCTGCTTTCATTACTGCTTGTTTAGCTACTCTGTATAGTTTAGAGTGGCTACCTCTGTAACCTTTAGCTGCCTTTAAGACTTTTCTTCTTTTCTTAAGCGCATTTACCGATCTTTTAATTCTCATAATTTTTCTCCTTTTTTTATGTTAATAACCAACTATGCGCTGATTAAAGTTCTCATTGTTTTTTCTTGTGTCTTACTTACGTAAGCAGTTTGACGAAGGCCTCTCTTTCTCTTAGGGCTCTTCTTAGTTAGAATGTGTCTTCTGTTTTGTTTAGATCTTTTGATCTTACCACTCTTTAATAGAGTTAATCTTTTCTTAGCTGTACTGCTAGTTTTTTGCTTTCCCATTTCATTTTCTCCTACAATTGATTATTTTTTCTTTTTAGCTAACACCATATTGATGAATTTACCTTCTCTTTTAGGCTCCATCTCAACTGCCGCATACTCGCTTACCATTTCTGCAAATTTAAGCATGACTTCAATACCTTTATTCCCAAAAGCTTGTTGCCTACCTTTTAGAAGCATATTAATTTTCACCTTGTCACCGTCTTCGATGAACTCTTTAACTTTTTCTATTCTATGCTTTACATCGCCTTCTCCAATAGTTAAAGATAATCTAATTATTTTAGTATCTACTACTTTTTGGTTCTTTTTAGCTTCTTTTTCTTTCTTTTGTGTTTCAAATTTATACTTACCGTAATCCATGATTTTACAAACTGCTGGATTAGCATTCGGGCTAATAAGCACTAAATCTAAACTCTTTTCTTCCGCTAGTCTATTAGCTTCAGAAATAGAAACTATCCCTAATTGCTCGCCATCATCACCTATAAGTCTTACTTCTTTAGCTCTGATATCTTCATTAATAATTAAATTTTTTATATTTCTATCCTCCTAAAATCCAAATAAAAAATGGACTTTCGCAAAAAAAGAAATGTCCATTATGTTTTTTACATATTGTTTACCTTAAAAAGCGATTTTCGTAAGGTGGAAAAGGTCTTTTTCTTCTTTGCTACATCATTATATAATATTATCTATCACATGTCAAGTGTTTTTTTAAAAGTTTTTTATCTTCACCATTAGCCCACTTTCGCTATCACTTTCTCCCATATTTAACCATACTTGATTTATAGCTGCTGGCACTTTAATCTGCCTGATTTTAAACTCAACGCCCTCATTCATCTTCATTTTTTTCTTATTACTAATATCTGCATATATGTGCATCACTGGAAAAGAATCCCCATTAAACTTAGCATTCACGCCTAACACATTTTCTGCTTCCACACTGCTCACTATTACTTCCACACATTCATAATTACGCTTTATATAATAAGCTGAATATGAATTATATATATTCATTAGCGGCGACAATATTACTTTGAATTTTTTGTCTTCTAAGCTTTCAATCAGATCTAGCGCATAATAATTATTTACATATAAAAATGTTTTCTCGGGTAATTTTTTAAGTAGATTTTTTATTTTTTTAATATCTTCCCTGCTTTTAATAAGTGGTAAATCTAAACCAACATTTTCTAAAGAAGAGAATTCTATTTTACTATAATCGCTAGGCGAATATATCTTGATGGCTTTACTGTTTTTTAAGCTGGCCACATCATCACTAACTAATATATTCACGCTCTCAGCTGCAGTAAACTTATCTTTCAGCTTACTATAATCTATACTTTCTAGAACATCTTTTTTTTCATATCTGTTTAAAATTTCACCCTTCACTTCTTCCACTATTTTTCTTCTAAAATTATTTAAAATAGTCATCGGCAAAAATACATTTTCTAAAATAATATTTAACTTAGATATCTTAAAATCAGTATCACCTAACTTGTTTATCTTTTCTGATATAATTTCTCTATTTGCAGGATTCGCCTCTGCTTTTTCTAAAATATAGTCTTCTTCTATCATCATAGAAAAATCGTAGCAACTCACTTCCGCTTTTAATTTACCACCAATTTTACATTCCAGCTTCACACTTAAAGGTATTTTTTTAACTGTTTTTAACGCTTCACTTTCTGCCTTGTTATCTAGGGTAAGATTAACGATAAATCCTTTTTCTGCTTTTACTCTGCTGAAAATTTCATATCTAAAATCTCCTAAAAGATTAACATTACCCACTCCAAGACTTCCCATTTCTCTGTCACCGTGATAAAACTTCAGCCCATCGCCTTGAGCTAATACATGCTTAGATTTTAGAATGATTTTATACATATCCTTGAATCGTTCACAATCTACCACTTCACCAATAGGCACCCCACTATGATTTTGGAATCTATTTTCTATAACATTTTCATTCCCACCATAAAGAAAACCTTGCTCGCTAAATTCTCCTCTTGAAAAAACTTTTTTAAGTGTATATTTATCATCATTATATTTTATCTTAGATAGATTTTTTTTCTCCATTATAGAATCTAATGCATCTCTATATACCTTGATAGTTTGGGCTACATATCCCGCTCTTCTTAATCTACCTTCCACCTTGAAAGAAGTGACTCCGGCATCTATCAAATTATTTAGCTCATCATATAGTGATAAATCTCTAGGTGATAAATGATAAGCTTTACTGCCTTTTTCATCTGCGTAGTTAAGCCTGCAAAGCTGCTTACACTCGCCACGATTACCACTTTTGTTTAATAACAAACTGCTCAAATAGCAATTCCCACTAAATGCCACACACAGCGCCCCTTGGACGAAGTATTCTATCTCTATACTAGAATGCTTCCTTATATGCTTAATGCTCTCTAGCGGCGTTTCTCGGCTTAAAACCACACGGCTAACGCCTAGCTTTTCTAAAGCCCTCACACCTTCTAGCGAATTCACTCCCATCTGAGTACTGGCAT
Organism: uncultured Lachnospiraceae bacterium; assembly: GCA_964371605.1. Lineage (GTDB taxonomy): Bacteria > Bacillota > Clostridia > Christensenellales > UBA1242 > CAYJMU01. The sequence continues at coordinate 3,248 of CAYJMU010000044.1, read as the reverse complement.
GCACTTCAGCATTAGGATAAACATCTTTCACCAGCGCGATCATCCCATAATCTTGCATGATGAACGCATCTACGCCTGCTATAAGGCAAGCTTTAATCATTTTTAAAAAACTATCTACCTCTTCATCTTTTATAAGAGTGTTCACAGTCAAATAAACTTTCACCCTATGCAGATGCGCTTTCTTCACCACTTCTGGCAAAATTTCAAGACTAATATTATTCGCTCTAAGCCTAGCATTGAATTTTTCTAGACCAAAAAAGACTGCATCCGCTCCATTATTGAGCGCCGCTTCAAATGATTCAATATTCCCACAAGGTGCTAATAGTTCTAATTTCATAATTACATATTATCATATTTTTACAATTTTTGCAAACTAAAAAAAGCTCTCCCGAAGGAGAACCTTTTTATTTTCTAAACTTGTCTAAAAGACTCTTGCTTTCTTCACTAAGAGTAGCAGAATTTTTAATATCTATTTTCTTTTCTGCCTTCTCTTTTTTGTGAATTTTTTCATCCGCATCATCTTTATCTGCGTTTAAAATTTTGTTTATATCTTTGGCTTCTATTTTCATAGCTTTCTTCTTAGCCCTTCTTCTGATTTCATTTAGAATTAGAAGAATTATTAGAAGAAATAATAAACATCCACCGATGATGTAGAATATAGTAAAATCAGAACCATAAAGATTGATCACACGACCCGACCAAATATGACCGATTAGTCCGTCATAATAAACTTCCGTCCAGCTCTTGTCATAATCTATATTAGAAAGCTTTTTAAAGTTCGCATCAATAGTTCCATTCCAAGCTCTTTGGTATGGGTATTCTATCGTTTTAATGCCTATAGGTGTCCAAATCTTCCCTGCAAAGTTCATATCTCTAGTCACTAGATAATATACATCCTCGTCATTATATGGAACATTTCCAGCCTCAGCCACTAAACCATTGTTTACAGCTAATGCTATGTATGCGAATTTTTCTTCACTATCTATTATATAAGGATCTTCTTTACTTCCTTTCCCACTAAACATCACAGCATAATCTATCCAATATTGATCATCGAATAACACTGTTATAACTATGCTATCTTTTATATCAGAAACAGTGAAAGAATTATCAATCATTTCTTTAATGATTTCTTCATCATCTACTAATACGCTTCTAACAGTTTTACTCTTACCTGCTATAGCAGTGAATATGAATTCATCGCCATAATTTACAGATATAAGCTCGCCGTCTTTCACTTCTCTACTAGCTGATCTAACCACTCCGTCACCTTCTATATTAAATGTAATACTGATAGGTTTCAGTTTAAAGTTCGCCATGAATTCTATACTGCCATTTTCCGCATCTTCGGCAGTTAAATCATAATAACTTTCAGCTAAATTAAAGAATGTACCGCTTGCATTATTCGACCAATTGCTAAACCCATAGCCTTCATTAGAGTTAGAAACTAAAATGATTCTATCTCCTATTTCATAATCACTTCCACTCATAGAGCTTCCATGAATGCTACCATTTATACCAGACACCACACTTACACTAATCTTCTTAGAAGAGAATGTAGCTGTATACTGAGTAGGTTTATTAGGAACTATAAAATCATATCCTTCTAACGCTTCACCATGGCTAGTGATCCAGTTGTTAAATATGTATCCTGCATTCGCCCTAGCAAACAATGTTTGATTACTTCCTGGCGTTAAAAGCAGTAAATTACTTCCGCTTTCATCACCTATTCTAGCTACACCATTTCCGTCTGTCATTACTGAGATTTCCACATTGAATATGAATTCGATCACAGTATCTTTTTCTAACATAAATGTGAAATTGGTCATATAATCAGGCGATGGATAGAATATATCACTTCCGCTTATTACAGCTACTGAATCTAGATCATAGCCATCATTAATGCCCACTCTGACATTTACACTACTAAACTGCTCGAACACCCCTTCACCGAATGTATCCTCTGCCACGAAAGGATCTTCCACATTAGTGATAAACTCTACTTTAAATTTAATCAAATCAAATATAAAGTCAAGTCTAGCGTCTGAAGTAATAAACTCATAAACGAACACTTCATCATCTCTAATAGCGTCTACCGTTTCTTCGTCCAGTTCACTCACGCCACTGGCATTAGATAATAATACTCTATCTATTAGATATCTATTTTCTGGAATAACGCTATAAGTGATAGAGTCACCATATCTAACAGTAATAGTATTTTTAGGTGATACATTACCGAATTGGTTAGCTGTAGAAACTACATCAAATGTTTTAATTCTAAATGTCACTATGAATACTATATCTGCATAAATTTCGTCTATTGTGAACCTTCCAGAATCTCTATCAATGTAGTAAACCACATCTAGATTTTGGCTAGTAGTCACGCTTATAAGATTATGAGAATTTAAGTTATTAATTGACATATAGTTTTGAGTAATCCAGCTTCTATTCACTAACATACTTTCGCTTCCATCATCGAATGTGATGCTTCCGCCTACCTGCTCATCATTTAATAGATAAGTATAGTCATTGTTATTAATGAAAGTCACTTTATACTCCATTTCTGCAATATTAGCAGTAATGTAAATAGTCGCTTCTGCTTTCAAATCTTCTGCACTTATCAAATAGCTCACCGTAAGAGTGTTTTCATCGATAAGTATATTAGATCCATTCTCCTTAGTCCAGTTATTAAACGAATAATAATTTTCATTTAGAACTACGGTGTATGAAA
>CAYJMU010000044.1:0-507 GCA_964371605.1 uncultured Lachnospiraceae bacterium | reverse complement strand
CTTCACTACTCTTTCTAGTAGTAATCATATTATTTTCATCAGCACCGACTAATATTCCGCCTTCGCTCGTGCTTTTTACTTCGATAGTGACTTGTTTTCTTTCATAATTAACTGAAATATTTGTCTTATCTAATAAGTTCAGTGAAATTTCACTTTCTTCAAAAATTTGTCCATTGTAAGAATATGAAGAGAATTTATAGAAAGAATCATATGATTCTACTGCTGAAAGGTTTAAGATATCTCCTTTCTCAATATAAATTTCATATATAGTGCTAGCTGGCGAATAATCACCATCTTTTTCTACTATGAATGACCCTTCTCCATTTTCCACCTCTATTCTTACTAAGAATTTGAAGTAGATAGTAAAGATGTAGTCTTTATCTATGCTTACTATAGTGTGCTCTGGTGAGTAAATGATATCACCCGTATCACTCACCATATATAAGAATTCATATCCTATATTAGCTGATACGCTGATATCTACATTTTCACCCGCATTAGAAATAT
>CAYJMU010000043.1:0-7775 GCA_964371605.1 uncultured Lachnospiraceae bacterium | reverse complement strand
AATATCTTTACATTTTCAGCAGGAGAGAATTTAAGCAAGGCTATAAATGTAGTGGCGGACAAGGGGTATAAGGATATACTAGCTCTAGCTGGCGTGCCAGCTACTATCGGTGGCGCGGTAAGAATGAATGCGGGTGCTTATGGTAAGGCTATAGGCGAATGTGTGAAAAGTGTGAAATTCTTCGACCTGCTCACTAAAAAAGTAAAAAAACTTTCAGAAACTGAACTTAATTTTTCTTATCGAAAAAGTGATTTCATGGATGGTGATAAGGTGATTTTAGAAGTAGAATTAGAGATGAAAGAAAAAATCTCACCTTTAGCAGCTATAGAAGAAGTGATGAAAACGCTTAGAAAAAGAGGTGCTAGTCAACCATTTGAATCTAGTTGTGGCAGCATTTTTAAGAGGAAAGAGGGTGTGATAGTAAGTAAACTTTTAGATGAAATGGGGATGAAAGGCTGTAAAATAGGTGGAGCTAAGGTGAGTGAAAAGCATGCAGGATTTATAATAAATGAAGGCTCTGCTACAGCTGGAGATTACTTTAAACTAGCCACTATGCTGAAAGAAAAAGTGAAAAACGAGAAAGATATTGATTTAGAATTCGAAGTGATTTTCGTAGGAGAGGAGTGGGTGTCTCACTTTAATATCGCTTGACAAAAGAATTTTAATATGCTAAAAAATATGTATGAGTTTTTCTAAAATGGTGAAAAAAGAATTGCTAGAAGAAAGATGCCCCAAGGATTGTTGCGGGGTGTCCTTTTTGTTTGCATATTTAAGGATAGCTGGTGAACTGACTATTAGAGAGGGTTCTTACAGATTTTATGTAAACTGCAGTGATGAGAATATTAAAAATTACATATCAGATATAGCTAAACTTTCTTATGATGAAGGCGTGACTATAGACGAAGAAGGCCTGCTTTTTGGTAGTAAAATATCTACTAGTATGATAGAAAAATTCGATATAAATAATGAAGATATTCTCAGTTCATTTACCGTGAAAAAGTTTTTATGCGCCGATTGTAAAAAGTGGTTTTTGATAGGTGCTTTTTTAGCTAATGGTACATCTAATATACTTCTTAATCATGAAAATGAGAGTAATATGCATAAAAAAAATTTTGGATACAGCTTAGAGTTTTCTTTCTTTAGTGAAGGGCTCGCTAGAGATTTCTCAGCATTTTTAGCTGATTTTGATTGCATTACTAAGTGCACATTTAGTAATAATGTATATAAAGTATACCTGAAAGACTTTGACAAAATTTGTGACCTATTAGTTTACATGGGGGCAAATGGGGCAGTCTTAAAACTATATGAAGAAAATGCATATAGAAGTTTAAAAAATGATGTGAATCGTCAGAACAATTGTATTAGCGCGAATATAAATAAAACTATAGATAGTAGCATGAAACAGTATAATGCGATAAAGAAAATAGAAGAGAAAGTAGGGCTTAAATCGCTAGATGTTAAACTGCAAACTGTGGCAAAGCTTAGGCTTGAAAATCAGGAAGATAGTTTAGAAGAATTACTTTTAAAAATGGAAGAAAAAATAACTAAAAGCGGTTTAAATTATAGACTGAATACCCTTTTAAAAATAGCAAATAAACTAGAAGAAAATTAATTACTAAGGAGACCGTGATGGAAGAGAAATTTGTTCACCTGCATTTACATACAGAGTATAGTATGCTTGATGGTGCGTGTAGGCTAAAAAACATCATAAAAGAATGTGAAAAAAGGGGAATGCATACAGTAGCCATGACCGATCACGGAAATGTATACGCTGCAGCTATATTTTATGATAAAGTAAAGTATCATAATTATGATATTAAAGAGCATAATAGTAAACCTGAAAACGCTAATAACCAAAAGCCATATTTTAAACTGATAGTAGGCTGTGAGTTTTATGTTTCTGATGACTTAAACGTGAAAAATTCTTCAGATAAAAAATCTCACCTTGTGCTGCTAGCTAAAAACAAAAATGGTTATAAAAATATTAGCGCCCTGAACACCATAGGTTGGACGGACGGCTTTTATGGGAAGCCCAGAATAGATTATCCTACCCTCGAAAAATATGCTAAAGATGTAGTATGCTTAAGTGGCTGCTTGGGTGGAGATATTCCTAGAATGCTAGAAGAAAATGATTATGAAGGGGCTAAGAAATTAGCAGTATGGCTGAAAAATCTTTTTGGTGAAGATTTCTACCTTGAAATCCAAAATCATAATATGCCTGAGCAACAAGGCGTGAATGTAGGATTAAAGAAACTGAGTGAAGAATTAGATATAAAGCTAGTTGCGACGAATGATGCTCACTATATAAACAAAGAAGACGCGAAAGACCAAGATGTACTACTATGCATAAATACTGGTGCTAGAGTAGATGATCCTAATAGGTTCAGATTTCCAAATGATGAATTTTATCTGAAAAATTATGAAGAGATGAAAACTGCGATGATAGGATATGAAGAAAGTTTAGCTACCACTTTAGAAGTGGCGGCTAAATGTGAACAAGTAGTTTTCGAAAAAGAAGATATGATTCCTGGTTATGACCAACCAGCAGAATTCAAGACATCATCAGAATACCTTAGACATCTAACAGAAAAAGGACTACTAAAAAAATATGGCGAAATCACTCCTGAAATAAGAGAAAGAGCAGAGTATGAACTAGGACTATTAGAAAGAATGGGATTCGTTGACTACTTCTTAGTTGTTTGGGACTTCATAAACTACGCTGAAAGCATAGGGTTATATATGGGGCCAGGCCGTGGTAGTGGTGCGGGCAGCATAGTAGCATACGCTACATCTATCACTAAGATAGATCCACTCGAGTATAATCTTCTTTTCGAAAGATTCATTAATCCAGAAAGAGTTAGTATGCCGGACTTTGATATAGATTTTCCTGACTTTAGAAGAGGGGAAATCATTGATTATGTTATAGAGAAATATGGTCATGATAAAGTATGCCAAATCATCAGTTATAGCACCATGGCTAGCAGAGCGGTGTTTAAAGATGTGGCTAGAGTGATGGGCGTGCCAGTAGATGAGGTGAATAAACTCACTAAAGAAATGGAGTTCAAAAACTTAGAACTAAAAAAAGGAGACTCTCCATTAATGGTAGGATTCGGCCTTAGCGATGAAGCAAGGCATCAAGGGCAAGCACTTCCTACACTAGTGAAAGCTTATGAAGAAAATGAGAATATAAAGAAAGTGGTGGACGTGGCGATAAAATTAGAAGATATGCCTAGAAACACTACTCAGCATGCAGCTGGCGTGGTGATATGTAAATATCCACTTCTTGGAAATATGCCTCTTCAAGCTAACCGTGGTGGTGAAATCATAACTACGCAGTTCGCGGCGAATGAATGTGAAGCGCTAGGATTTTTAAAAATGGACTTTTTAGGTCTTCAAACGTTAAGTGATATTAGTAATACTCTAGACCTAGTGAAAGATCTTCACGGCAGAGTTATAGATTTTTATGATATGCCTTATGATGATAAAAGCGTTTATGAAATGATTAGTGCAGGGGAAACAGATGCAGTATTCCAATTAGAAAGCGGCGGGTTCAAAGATTTCCTAAAAGAAATGAAACCTGGAAATCTGGAAGAAATTATAGCAGCGATCAGTTTGTATAGACCGGGGCCGATGGACTATATCCCTGATTATATAAAAAACAAAAACAATCCTAAACTTATTCATTATGAACATCCATGCCTGGAGAAAATATTAGCGCCCACTTATGGAGTAATAGTATACCAAGAGCAAGTTATGCAAATTTTCCAAGAGTTAGCTGGCTATAGTCTTGGCGGTGCGGATAATGTTCGTAGAATGATGAGTAAAAAGAAAGTGGATGAAATGGCTAAAGAAAGAGTTTTCTTCGTCCATGGCAAGGAAGCTAAAGATGGCAAGCCAGCTATTGATGGTGCGGTGAAGAGAGGATGCTCGGAAGAGGATGCTAATAATATATTCTCTAGAATGGAGATCTTCTCCAGATACGCCTTTAACAAAAGTCATGCAGCGGCGTATGCATACGTCACTTATCAAACAGCGTACCTAAAGCATTATTATCCAGTAGAATATTTCGCAAGTGTGCTTAGTGGAAAGATGGGCAAGCCTGATAAATTCCAAAAGTATATGATGACTGTGAAAAATATGAAGATAAATATACTTCAGCCAGATATCAATAAAAGTCATGCTACATTTACAGTAGAAGGTAATTCTGTAAGATTCGGGTTATCAGCGTTCAAGAATGTAGGAAAAAAAATCATTGATATGATAGTAGAAGAGCGAAATGGCGGGGGGGAGTTTACCGACTTTAATAACTTTATAAGTAGATGCGTGAAACTAAAATTAAACAAGAGGCTTATAGAAAGTTTGATCAAGGGCGGCGCGATGGATTGCTTTGGCAAGTATCGTAGTCAATATATGTATGTGTATGAAGAAGTTCTAAACAGAGCGCAATCAGATGCTAAAAATGCGAACTCTGCCCAAATTTCTATGTTTGGCGAGCTGATAGCAGAAGATGATAGTTTTAATAAGATAGATTATCCTAGAATGAATGAATATGATGAACTAACTAAATTGAAATTTGAAAAAGAGATAGCTGGCGTATATGTGACAGGGCATCCACTAGCTAAGCATGAAGAGAAATTAAATACTTATGCTATGAATAGTTTAGCCTTTGAACTAAATGAAGAAGAGGAAGGTGGAGCGGAAAGCGACATCGAAAACTTGGACGATGATAAAGTGAAAGATGGCGACAAAGTGACTATAGGTGGAATCATTCAGCAGTTAGTGAAAAAGATAACTAAAAGTAAAAATGAAATGCTGCTCTTAGATGTGGAAGATCTGTATGGCGCGGTGTCTTGCGTAATGTGGTCTAATGTTTATAACAAATATAAGGACATATTAGTAGAGGACGCGCTAGTCACAGTTAGTGGTAGGGCTAGCGTGAAAGAAGGATCTAACCTTAAACCGAACTTAGTCATAGAGCATGTAGAGCTATGGGATAGCGAAGGCGGAAAAGCACCAGAAATAGTGGAAGAAGAGGAAGTGAAAATCATTCCTAAATTATATTTGAAATATGACACCACTAATGCTATACTTGAAAAGCAAATCATGGATGTATTAGATAGCTATGATGGTGAAAGTGAAGTGATAGTAAAGTGTGCTAAATTAAATCAAGCGTTTAAAATGAGATACAAGGTAAACATTTCTAAACTGTTGAAATTAGAGCTTATATCACTCATAGGTGAAGAGAATATTATAGAAAGATAAGTTAATATTATTAGTAGGAGAAATATTATGAAAAAAGTAGCATTATTAACTAGTGGCGGAGATAGCCAAGGTATGAATTCATTTTTAGCATGCTTTCTGGAAAGAGTAGAAAAATATGATATAGAAGCTTATGCTATACTTGAAGGGTATACAGGACTTTTAGAAAAAAAGATATTACCGCTAAAAGAAGTGGTAAATGTAAATGATTTCACTATAGGCGGAAGCGTGATCAAAACATCTAGAAATGAAGAGATGAAGACTATAGAAGGTCAGAAGAAAGCTGCGAGAAACGTGAAGGAAATGGACATAGATGTTCTAGTGGTGATAGGTGGTAATGGATCTATCGCAGGAGCTAGAGCGCTAGCTAAGCTAGGCGTGAATGTGATAGGAGTACCTGCCACTATAGATAATGACCTTATGTGGAGTGAAAACTCACTAGGCTACACCACGGCTATAAACAATGCAGTAGAAAGCATAGACAAAATCATGGATTCTATGAGAGCTTGTGATAGAGGCGCTGTGATAGAAGTGATGGGTAGAAATTGCGGAAATATAGCGCTCGCTGCTGGTATAGGCGCTAGAGCTGATGTGATCATAACTAAAGAGGGGGGCGTGGATTTAGCGGCTTGTGATAAAATAGCTGGAAAAGATAGCCCTCTTGTAGTGATAGCAGAAAATATATTAGACAAGGAAAAACTAGCAGATGACTTATCTAAAAAATATGAAAAAAGAGTGGTGCCAGTTTCTCTAGGTTATGTCCAAAGAGGAGGCGAACCTATCGCTTCTGATAAAATTCTGGCGGTGAAACTAGTGGTGAAGACTTTAGAACTATTAGAAAAAAATATATCTAACAAAATCATTGGGGAAAGAAATGCTAGAGTGTTAGCTTTTGATTTCCAAGAAATAGATAGATGTAAAGATAATTTTGATTATGAATTATCAGAAATGATGAAAAAATAATAAAAAAGCACGATTGTGCTTTTTTTAGGCTTAAAATCATATATATTTAAATGAATAGAAATATTAAAAAAATTATCCGAAAAGAAAAAGTAGAAAGGAATTTTGAGGCATTTGATTTGAAAAAGCTTTGCTTAGTGCTAAAAGCGAATGCATATGGATTAGGGGTGGAGAATTTCACTCAATATATGGGAAAAGTTCACAGTGTGGCAGTGAACAATATAGAAGAGGCGCTAGATATTAGAAAGTTAAACAAAAGTGTAGAAGTGATAGTTTTAGCTAAAGTTTTTTCGGAAGATATATGTTTAGCTGTAGAAAACGATATAACAGTCATGTTAGATAGCGTGGAAGAAATCAGAGAAATTCTATTATATCTGAAAAACCACAAAAATTCTAAAAAATTAAAAGTGCACATCAAAGCAAATATTGGAATGAACCGGTTAGGCGTTAGCTCTGCTGGCGAATTTGATAAAATGAAGAGATTGATTTCTAAGAATAAAAATTGGTGCCTATTAGAAGGAGTTCATGCGCATTTTAATAATCCGCTAAATGAAAAATATTCTTTTAAACAAAAAATATTATATAATAAGATTAAAAAAAATGCGAAAAACTTACCCTCTTTTTTAGGCGGAAGTTTAGCGAAGGGGTATTTAGAAGAAAATGAAATTTTAAGGGCAGGAATAGAGATTTTTAGGGGTGTTTTAGAAATCAGAGTAAGAGCGCTAAGATATAGAAAAGTGAAAAAGGGAGAAAGCGTGAGCTATGGGGAATATATAGCTGATAAGGATATGTATATAGCCCTTTTAGGTGTGGGCTATGCAGATGGATTGTTTAGGCGGTACTCAGAAAAAGGAGAAGTTATCTTAGGCGGGAAAAGATGTCGAATAATAGGTAATATATGTATGGATATGATGATGGTGGAAGTGAGTGGTGAAACTTATAAGAAGAACGCTCTCTGGGGCACGCTGCTAGGACGAGAAGGTAAAGAAGAGATAAAAGTGGAGGAGATGGCAGAAAAATGCGAGACTATCGATTATGAAATATATACCAGTTTTTCTCAGCTGAGATGTGAAGAGGGAAAGTTTTGACAAGCTTTGCCTTTTTTTGATTTTTATGATACACTATAAATATGAGAGTAATATCAGGCAAATATAGAGGAAAGAAACTAATGAGTTTCGACATAGACACCACTAGGCCGACTAGTGACAATGTGAAAGAGAGCGTTTTCAATATAATAGGAAGAAAGGTGATAGGCTGCACGTTTTTAGATCTTTTCGCTGGCACTGGTGGCATGGGGATAGAAGCTATAAGTAGGGGAGCTGAAAGCGTGGTGATGGTAGATGCTAACAGGAAAGCTATATCGCTAATACTAAAAAACTTAGACAGGATAGAAGGAAACTATCTGGTAAAAAACGCTGACAGCATTAAATTTATCCAAAAAACTGATAAGAAGTATGATATCATTTTCATAGATCCGCCTTATGCTGGATCATTAGTTGAAGACTCACTTAATGCGATTAATGAAAAGAATATTCTAAATGATGACGGCGTGGTTT
>CAYJMU010000042.1:0-8036 GCA_964371605.1 uncultured Lachnospiraceae bacterium | reverse complement strand
CTGTAAGTATGCCGACTGGTATCTCTTCAGGACATACATTCTATGCAGTGTGGGAATTAAAAACATATAACATAACTACATCAGTGACAGGAAATGGAAGTATATCTATTACTGGTGATCTTTCATCAGTTAGTCACGGCGGAAGTATAGAAGTGACAGTGACACCTAACGCAGGAAACGAGATAGCTTCTATAGAAGTGAATGACGTTCCTAGAGCGATATCAAATATAGCAGGTGAAACTTTTACAATAACAAATATAACTACTACTCAAAATATAGAAGTAGTATTTACAGAAACGCTGCCTGTGACGTTAGTATATCCAACAGGAACTATTAATGCAAATAGAATTGTATTCGTTCCAAATGGAGATGAAACTAAATTTAAATTAATGTACACTAATGCAACTACAACTTATGCTAACATAAGTGATGGTGATAATTCTACGACAGAAGAATTCTATGGATTTACTGCTGCTCCGGTTAGCAGCTTAGCAGGTGGACATAGTTTTACGACATTTAATAGTGCAGAGAATATTTCTACTATGGATGTAAATGACGCTTATTATGTGTCTAAGTATAGCCTTGCTACAGAAGTAAATGAAGCTAATGATTATACAAATGGTCAGTTCTGGTATGATATGCCAGCAGGAGACATAAGACTAAATGCAATATTTGCAGAGCCTAATATATATTCGGATGATTTGGATGCAGGAAGTTATGGACAATATATGAAGAGTGCATTTTTAGGAAGCGTAGCTATTCTTTCTAACAATATAATAGGCGAAATAGGCGGATATTCATATAGTGGAACTGATTATAATTTCTTTAGACTGTTAGATGATGCTCCTATTACAAATGTGCTTTTATCAGCGAATGTTTCACGTGCGGGAACTTCTGCATTTTACAAGGCGGCTAATCTAGAAAGTATAACACTGCCAAGTAATATATATGATATAGGCGGCAATTCGTTTAATGGTTGCAGCAGCTTGATTAGCATAGATATTCCATCTACGCAAAATTATATATCATCTACTACTTTTGCTTATTGTAGTAGTCTAACAGAAATTAACATTCCAGAAAAAGTGACTGGAATAGCTATGTATGCGTTTAGGGACTGCTATAATTTGAATATCGTCAACATTTCAAAGAGTGTTCAGCAGATAGCTCAGGGTGCTTTTTATCGTTGTAGTAGTTTAAAGAGCGTGAATTTCGAGGAAGGGAGCGTATTAAAAACTATACAAATACAAGCATTCCAATACTGTTCTAGTTTAACAAGTTTCACATTGCCAAATAGCGTAACAAGCGTAGGTGAAGGGGTATTTAAAGGATGTGATAGTATTGAAATCATGACTATGCCATACTTCAGCCTTTACTATATATTTGGTTCATATATACCTAATAAATTAACAGAGGTGATTATAAGCGGCGGGAATAGTCTGCCAACAAATGCATTTAATGGAAATGCGCATCTAGAACGAATCACTATTTCTAGCAGCGTAACGAGTATAGGGAATTCTGCATTCGAAAACTGTGGCAGCTTAATGACTGTAAATATGTCAAGCAGCATAGAGACTATAGGAGATTCTGCATTTAAAAAAACATTGAGTTTGAAAAATATTACTATTCCTAGTAGTGTAATGAGTATAGGGGCATATGCATTTCAATTCAGCGGATTAACTAACTTATTATTTGACTCGAATAGTATTCTAAGCACTATCGGAAATTACGCGTTTTCATCCACTTATTTAGAGAATATTACTATTCCTAGTAGCGTAACTAGTATAGGTGATTATGCATTTTCTAGCGGTATAAGATTAGAAAGAGTATTATTTGGGATAAACAGCAGTTTAGAGAGTATAGGAAGTTATACCTTTGCATTTAATGAAAAACTAAATAATATTATCATTCCTAGTAGCGTTAGCAGTATAGGAAATCAAGCATTTAGAAATACTAAGAATTTGAAAAAACTCACTTTCGAGCCAAATAGCAATCTAGCTTCAATAAATTACGGAACATTTTTGGGCAGTGGGCTTATTGAAATTAATATACCTAGTAGTGTGACCAGTATAGGAAATAATGCATTTGAAAGTTCTGATAGTTTAAATAATATTACATTTGAGTCAAATGCTACACTGATTAGCATAGGAAGTTATGCATTTAATGATTGTAAAAATCTAATAAGCATTACTATTCCTAGCACTGTGACGAGTATAGGCAGTTATGCATTTCAAAATTGTAATGCTTTAGTGCAAGTAAATAATCTGTCAACTGTTAAACTTTCGGCAATAATAGCAATTAATCATGGGATTCCTCCAAAATGGGGATTGGAAATTCTTAATCAAACAGGCAGTTTTAAAAATACGTTAGAAAAAACAAGCGATGGGCTTTATATATTAACCATCAATGCAGGCGGAGATGTAAACGGCGGAACAGTAGGCGATAAAATTTTAGTTGGCATAGATGATTCTATTGCTCCATCTACGGTGATAGTTCCAAATGGCGTGACAAGTATCGGTCAAAACGCGTTCTATAACAGTAAAATAACTAGCATTTTCTTACCAAACACAGTGACTAGTATAATGAATTATGCGTTTGATAAAAGTGCATATTTGACAGGTGTTACGATACCTAGCAATGTCAGCATAATAGCACAAGGAGCATTTGATAATTGTTCTGGATTGGTGCAAGTGGAAAATTTATCTTCTTTTTTATCATTTAATTATGGAAGTTATGATCTCCCATCTGAAAGAGGTCAAGAGATAATAAATAGTTCAGAAACCTTTAACAACACATTGGAAAAAACAGCTAATGGTTTATATATATTAACCATAAATGAAGGCGGCGAGAAGTATGGCGCGATACTGGGAGATAAAATTTTAATCGAGGTAGATAAAGACTTGCTTCCAGCTAATGTAGTAATACCTGAAGGTGTAACTATTATCGAAGAAAATGTATTTAAAGATATCGACAATCTAATTAGTGTGACTATACCTAGTAGCGTAACTGCTATAGAAAAGCAAGCATTCAGCGGTTGTGTTAATTTAGTAGATGTAAATTTCACAGAAAGCAGTCAATTAAAAAACATTGGCCAACAAGCGTTCGAAAATTGTGCATCATTAACATCAATTATAATTCCTAACGGAGTGATTGAAATAAGCTATCATGCGTTTAATAAAAGTGGATTGGCAGCGATCACTATCCCTAGTAGTATAAATGTTATAAGAATGCAAGCGTTCGCATATTGTTATAATTTAGCTAACGTAATATTTGCAGCAGGTAGTCAATTAACAACTATAGAGCAAGATGCTTTTCTTGAATGTGTTAATTTAAAAGCTGTTAACATTCCTAGTAGCGTGACTAGCATAGGTAATGCTGCGTTTAGAAATTGTTATAATTTAGCTACTGCTACATTCGCAGATGACAGTCAATTAATAAGTATAGGATTATCAACATTTCAGAACTGTTATTCTTTAGAAGAACTTATATTACCATTTGTGGGCTCTTCGCGAAATTTCACTAATAATACTCATTTTGGATATATATTTGGTGCATCAACTTATGGCAATCATGATGATATAGGTGTGATCCCAAGAGCTTTAAAAGAAGTGATTGTAATAAGTGGAATAATATCTAAAAGTGCATTTTCTTTATGCAGCACTATTGAGAGTGTAATTCTTAAAGAAGGTGTGACAAGCATAGGAGAAAGTGCGTTTGAAAAGTGTCTATTATTATCTAGCGTCACTATGCCTGGTGTAACAAGTATAGGAAACAGAGCGTTTTATGATTGTGATAGTATCGTTAGCATAATTATTCCAGAGGGTGTATTGACTATTGGAAATTATGCATTTAATGGTTGCGGCAGTTTAATTAGTGTTGTTATTCCTAGCACTGTAATCAATATGGGTAGTAGGGTGTTTACTTCTTGCTATTGGCTAGAAAGCGTGGTAGTAAATTCTACTTCTCCATTTCAGATAGGATCAAATGTTTTTGATAGCACGCATTCTGCTTTAAAAATCAAAGTTCCAGCAGATGCTGGCGTGGTGGATGCATATAAAGCGGCGACTAATTGGAGCTTATACGCAGATAAAATTATAGCTATTGCTTAAAAATCTGAATAAAAAAATCTTGTTTAATTATATAGCAATAAAAAAAAGATGGGTGATTCCATCTTTTTTTAGAGAGTATAGTGATGCTTGTAATAGAATAGTAGCAGCTATGCTGCCGGCGAAATCATCGAGAGAAGCGAGATTACGCATATGGGTGAAAGTCATAACTAAAGTATAAAAGAAAAAACTACTTCCTAAAAAGTAGTTTTTTATGGTGCAGTCGAAGGGACTTGAACCCATACGATCTCACGATCAAATGCCCCTTAAACATTCGCGTCTGCCATTCCGCCACGGCTGCATCCTACTTTTTCAGTATATATCTATTTTTCTTTTTTGTCAATCTTTTTCTATATTTCATATTTTTCTATATCCTTTTCCTTCTTTTATTTTTTAAAATCATTGAAAAAAATTATTGTTTGTGCTATAATATAGGGTGATAATAGGGAGAGAAAAAATGGAAGAAAATATTAAATATATAATAGGTGTAGATGGTATGGGCGGCGACAATGCGCCAGCTGCTATAGTAGAAGGGGTGATAGATGCTATCAAGGTGGATAGCGGGCTAAAAATTAAGATATTTGGCATAGCTGATTTAGTGAATGCGGAGCTTAAAAAATATAAATTTAACCCAAGTCAAATAGAGGTGGTTCATTGCGCGGAGGTGATAGATAATCACGATACTCCGAATGTAGCTATCAGGACTAAGAAAGATAGTTCTTTAGTGGTAGCGCTTAACGCGCTGAAAGCAGGCGAGATAGGTGGCTTAGTGAGTGCAGGCTCTACGGGAGCGGTATTAATGGGCGGCTTTATGAAAATAGGCAGGCTTCAAGGCGTGCATAGACCAGGGCTGGCTCCGCTTATGCCCACTAGCGTAGAAGATAAGCAAGTATTATTGTTAGATTGTGGGGCTAATTTAGACCCTAGACCAGAGCATATAGCGCATTTCGCAGTGATGGGCAGTGAAGTGATGAAGAGTGCTTGCGGTATAGAAAACCCTAAAGTGGGACTACTTAATATAGGGGCGGAAAGCTCAAAAGGTCCGGAGTTCTTGAAATTAGCTAATGAGCTCATAGGAAAAATAGATGGCGTGAATTTCTTAGGCAATGTAGAGCCAAGATATGCGTTAAATGGCGAATATGATGTGGTAGTGGCTGACGGCGTGTCAGGAAATATTTTCCTTAAGTCTACGGAAGGTGCTGCTAAGATGTTTTCGGGGATATTGAAAAAATCTATAAAAAAACATTTCTGGAGTAAAATGGGTGCTTTGCTCATGGGTAAAACATTCAAAGAAATCAAAAGCACTATGAATTATCATAAATATGGCGGTTCATTGTTCGTAGGGATAAAGGGCGTGCTAATCAAGAGCCATGGAAGTAGTAATGCACTGAATATATCTACTAGCATCAAGCAAGTGATCAAGTATTACTCACTTAACTTAAATGATAATATAAAAGCGGCTATAGAGAAAGCAAACAGTCAAATCAAAACAGAGGGCGATAGTGAATAAAATAGAATTAAAAATCGGTTATGAATTTAAAGATAAGAATTTGCTAAAAACGGCGTTCACTCATTCATCATTTTCATATATGCATGCAGATGTTAGCAATGAGAGGTTAGAGTTTTTAGGGGATAGTGTGATAAACATAGTGGTCACTAAATTTTTGTATAACAATGTCCAAAAGCCAGAAGGCGAGCTTAGCAAGATAAGGGCGAGGCTGATAAGTGCAGAATATTTAAGTGAAGTGATAGAAGAAAAGAAATTAAACGCATTTTTAAAAGTGGAAAATATAAAAAAATTATCAACTAAGATAAAAGGCAGTTTATATGAAGCTATCATAGGTGCGATATTTCTAGATGGTAAAGAGAAAGGAATGGATGTTTGTTCTAAAATAATAAAAACCGATCTAAAACTCGGCAAATTTGATTTTGATAATTTTACATTTAAAGATTATAAGAGTTTATTACAAGAAGAATTTCAAAAAAGACAACTCAGTCACCCTGAATATATGCAAATAGAAAGAACGGGCCCGGTGCATAATCCTGAGTTCACCATAGCAGTGATGCTAGAAGGAAAAGAGCTAGGCGTAGGCAAGGGTATGACTAAAAAAGAAGCAGAAAACAATGCCGCACTAGTAGCATTAAAAAAAATAACGGAGAAAGAAGATGATTAACAGACCTAAAGGAACGAATGATTTATTGCCAAAGGATGCTTATAAATGGCACTATATAGAAAAGTCGGCTAGAGATATAGCTAAACTTTTTAATGCTAAAGAAGTAAGAACTCCTATATTTGAGCATACAGAATTATTCTTAAGAGGAGTAGGCGAAGGCACTGATATAGTGAATAAAGAAATGTATACATTTTTAGATAAAGGTGGCAGGTCTATCACTCTTAAACCAGAGGGGACGGCTCCAGCAGTGAGAGCGTATATAGAAAATTCATTAGGGAATGAAGCTCTTCCATTGAAGATGTATTATATCTCTCCGATATTTAGATATGAGCGTCCGCAAGCAGGAAGATTTAGACAACATCATCAGTTTGGGGTGGAAATGGTAGGCAGCCATTCTCCTAAAATGGACGTGGAAGCTATACTCTTAGCTGACAGATTTTTAAATGATTTAGGCATAAAAAATGTTATGCTAAACATTAATAGCATCGGTTGTAGTGAGTGCAGAAGTAAGTATATAACCGCTCTAAAAGAGTATTACAAAAATCATTTAGATAGCTTATGTGGGGATTGTAAAAATAGATATGATAGTAATCTTCTTAGATTGCTAGACTGTAAGGTAGAAGGTTGCGCACCATTCAAGGCTGAGGCGCCTAGTATTTTAGACTATTTATGCGATAGCTGTGAAAATCATTTTTCTACAGTGAAAAAACTACTAGATAGCGCTGACGTAAAATATGTGATAAATAATAGGCTGGTTAGAGGACTTGATTATTATAACAACACAGTTTTCGAGTTCTTAAGTTTAGAAAAAGGTAAAGAAAATACTGCTATTTGTGCAGGTGGAAGATATGATTCATTAATCGAAACTATCGGCGGGAAGAGTGCCCCGTCTGTAGGTTTTGGTTGTGGGATAGAAAGACTACTACTAGCTATGGAGAGTGCAGATATAGAAATAGAAAATGATGAATTATTAGATGTTTACATCGTAAAAATAGGCTTAGAAGATAACGATATAGATGTTTTAACCGCTCTTTAACTCAGAGAAAATAAAATAAGCGCTGATTATGACAATGGTGATAAAAGCGTTAAAGCTATGTTTAAATATGCTGACAAAATCAAAGCGAAAAATGTTTTAATCATAGGCGAAGATGAGTTAAGAGAAGGTAAATATAAATTAAAAAATATGAATAGTGGTGAGGAAAAAGCGCTTACCATAGAAGAGATGATAGGAGAATTAAGCGGTGAATAAAGAGCAAAAATATGAAAGAACTAGCAGATGTGCAGAAATAGAAAAAATCCGCGTTGGTGAAGAAATAATACTAATGGGCTGGGTAAATAATAGAAGAAAGTTTGGGAATTTATTATTTATCACATTAAGAGATACTAGCGGCACTATCCAATTGGTTTTCGATAGTTCAGCTAATCAAGAAGCATTCAATGAAGCTACCACTCTTAGATATGAAGATGTGATAGAAGTGAAAGGAAGCGTGGTGAAACGCGTGGAAGGACAGTGTAATAGTGATATGATTACTGGCGATATAGAAGTGATGGTGAGTGATATTAACATCATAAATACTAGCGATGTATTACCATTCAGTCTAAGCGAAAAAGCAGAAGGTGTGAGCGAAAGTTTGATGCTTAAACATAGATATTTAGCATTAAGAACGGCTGAACTTCAAAAGAATATTAAGTTAAGACATAAAGTTTGTATGGAAGCTAGAAAATCACTAGACGAGATAGATTTCATAGAGATAGAAAC
>CAYJMU010000041.1:0-8090 GCA_964371605.1 uncultured Lachnospiraceae bacterium | reverse complement strand
GGTTAGTATTATTTAGAATGTATACATTGCCAAATTTGCTAGATTTATCAATATTAATATTATTATATAAATCATAGTATGTTTGAGTTAAGTCGGTATTTTCTAAATCATAATTAGATATGGTCACATTTCCAGACGTGCTGATAATGTTCAGATTAGTTTTATTAAAGTTATCAGGAAGCTTGATCACGATGTCATTCACACTATAAAAGAGTACCCCTTCTGGACGAGTAAGTGTAAAGTAATTAGTAGATTCTTCGAAAATTAATTGAGGAACTTTTAGTCCGCCTTCCGCTTCTTCTACATTCTTTTCATGCCCCTTAGAATATCCGCTAACAGCTACTTTAGCATGAACATACATTTCATTGTTTACATTATCATGAGTATCGCTATTAAACATAATTTCTGCATTGTAAGACCCTAAATCTAAAGTGATTTCATCTATAGGAGAAATATTATAAAAATCTCTGAGCTGCTCATTAAAGTTAATGAAATTATACCCAAACATAGAAAATGAGGGAAAAAGGACCATCGCCCCTAAAACGAGCGCCACGCCTACTGCTGCCACTACTAAAAATAATAAAAACAAAATAATCACTTTTTTCATATAAATATATTATCATAAAAACATAAAATATGCAATAGCAAAATCGAATTCTAATAAGTATGCACATTTTGAAATTTTTAATTATATAATGAAGTAAATGCTTATAATACATATATTCCTATTTCTAAGTGGAAAATTGACATAAAGTCAAGCGATAAGCATATAAATAATTTAGACAACTAAGGAGGTAAACTATGTCTTTTTTTACTAATAGAACGGAAAGGCGTCCGGGTCCTATCACGGGCAATGCAGTGAATGGATTATGCGAAAAAGTATGTATCCAAACTAAAAAAGTTTTTGATAGCTGCATGAAGCAAACTCAAGAAAGCGATCTACTATTAACGCTGACCAGTCAATCACCAGCCAATCCTACTGAGCCATTAACATTCGTGAGTGCTAGCAGCTCTATATATAATCCTGCTACTGTCACTAATTTAGTGGTGGAAAGATTCGATGACAAGCCTAACTTTGCCAGAGTTCAATGCACGGTAAATATTCCAGTAATAGTAGAGTATACTGATGCTAATAATATTCCGGGGACGGGTGAAGGAATAGTGAGCGTTGACCAAGACGTTATACTTTATGTTCCTCAAGCATCTATCATACCATTCCAGATAGAAGCATTCGGTGGATGTAGCGTTCCAGACGGCACATACATCGGCGACTCAGTATTCCAAATAGATGCATGCCTTACAGTAATACTAAAAGTGACTGTGGAAGCAGAACTATTGATCCCAAGCTATGGCTACTGTATGATACCACCATGCCAAGAGTATACTCAAGAAGCATGTAATGGATTCTTTGACCTGCCATTATACCCAGTGCCGAATAGATAAATATGAAAGAAAGAAAATAGATAGAAAAAAAGCAACGCATTGTTGCTTTTTTTATGTGAGATTTTGATTATACTAAAGTAGCATACCCATTCGCATCTCTGTCATCTTTCCATTCATCTACGAAGAATACATCTACTTCTCCAAAAATATCATTTTTGATTTCATAATTACTATACATGCTAATCATATATTCCGTGTCATTGTAGTATAATTCACAGTTAGTAGCATCCATGAATGCCCCACTTTCCACCACAACATTTGATCTAGATGTGCTATATTTATACATAACAGCTAAATCAGTAGTTCTAGCGAATGCGAATTCATATATTCCAAGGTATGACTTAGTTAAGTAAACTTTTCTTAAATTAGTACAACCGATAAATGCATATGCTGAAACATTATCATTCACATATACAGTTTCTATAACTGTATTATTTTCCCAGCCTCTTTCTTTTATATCTACTGATTTACTATTAATTCTATCAGGTATAACTATCTCAGTAACTGTGCTATTCGGGTCTTGAGAAGCTAGGTAATCACCATTTTCATCTAGTTCGAATATGATTCCTTCCATTCCCCACTTAATATATAGCTTAAGATTATTAACTATCTTATCTTTAGTAAACTTAGTAGTTAAATCTTCATCAGTATAAATGCCTTCGAAAATTAAACCATCAGAACTAGTGAACGCATCATCAGCAGTTAAAATTTCCATAATCTCATCTTTCGTATTAGTGATAAAGCTCGTGCCAGTCCCGCCGTTTAGATCTATACTCACTGAATAAAGCTCTTTAGGCTCTGAACCACACGCAGTTAATATTACTGGAAGTAAAACCATTAAGCATATCATAAGTAACATTTTGATTTTTTTCATAAAATTCTCCTTTCTTTTAATAAACTAAGATTATCATAATTAGCGTAAAAAGTCAAACTCTATAATTATTTTATATATTAAAAATCGATTTTCTTTATATTCCATTTTCAACTTCTCTAAACTTACATTAATACTTTTTTACAAGAAAAAAGCACCTCTCGGTGCTGATTGGTGGAGATGACGGGAGTTGAACCCGTGTCCGAACTTGCTTATAAAGGCTTTCTACATATTTAGTTTGCTTTCTTTCTCATAGCATATGTTTAGCAAACCAAAACTCTATGCTACTATTTTCTTTTTTCCTTCATATTAGTTGAAAAACTCTAACATGAAATTCCCCACTTTTTAATGCCTATCTCTTTTCGTGGGTTTAAAGAGCAGACACGCAATCCAAATTTAATTAAACTGCTGCATATGCGTTAGTATTAACGCTGTAATTATAGTTTCCATTTAATTAGAAAATGTCGTTTTGATATGGTCGACCCCATAATATGCTTTTCCTCCATACAGTCAAACCCGTCAAAGCCAATTACATCCCCTTGACTATCTTTAGTATATATCATATTATTCCCCTTGTCAAGATTTTGTTACTACTTTTAATTCGACATCTTTTCGTTTTTTTTCTTAATTTCAGTATACTTTTTTAAGGTATACTTTCATATATATAGAAATATAGGAGATTTTTTATGAGTTATGAATACAAGAATTTAGTGCTTAGCGGTGAAAGCAATGGCAAGAAAGTATATGGCAGCGTGAAACTAGAAAAATTTTCTGATGAGGAAATCATAGCATCACTAAAGTGTGCTTCTAACATCTTCGAAAACGATGAACTTCTTCTCGGCGTAGATGTAGACGGAAATATGAAAAAAGTTAAGTTAAAGAAAGATAATGTTTTCGGGTATAAATTCACCCTTTCATCTCCTTCTTTCATGAATGCTAAAATTAGCTGCGTTTTACTAGAAAAGAAAAATGGAAACTATGAAACTGTTTTGATGGGATCTACCACTATCACTGACAACATGAAACTTTATAATTTTCTTTCTAAAACGGAAGAAAAAGAAACAGATGACGTTTTAGTAGAAAATATGAATGTAGAAGACCCAGAGAAACTTCAAGACCTAGAAACAGAAAGTAGTGATGATGAATATATCACAGAAGAAACGCTTAATAGCATAGATGAATTAATAGATAAATATGAAGATGAAAAAATAGAAGGAAGTGCTAAAAATTTTAGTGAAGAAGAAAGCTATGATATATTTAAAGAAAGCGATAGTGATTTATACTTTTACTCTAAGATAGAAAACCAAGTAAACAAAATGCTAGAAGTCTACCCTAAAGAAGATGCTATCAGCGAAATACTGCCTAATAGTAAATTCGTAAAAGTAGAGAATGTAGATGAAGCTAATCATATTTTTGGCGTAATATATGATGAAGAAAATATAAAACCGAAATATATAGTATACGGCGTGCCGGCTAAGTATGGTGAGGAAGTATCGTCTACCATTTCTGAGCGAGCTAGCTGGATGCCAAGCAATATTAATGAACCGAAAGAGTATGGCTACTACCTGATGTATCAAGACGCAGAAACAGGAAAAATAGTTAGATAAATAGAAAAGAAAAAAGAGGAAAACCATCCTCTTTTTTAAAAACATTAACCTTCTTTTTTAGAAATTTTTTCTAATATTTCAGCTACTAAATCTTTCAGTTTTATATCTTTTTCTTCTATATTTCCACGCTTTCTCACGCTTATAGTATTGTTTTTGATTTCATTTTCGCCTAATATTACAGCGTATGGAACTTTTTCCTTACTACTAGAACGAATCTTATATCCTATAGTTTCACTTCTATCATCCACCTTCACTCTAATGCCGTAAGATGAAAGTTCTCTTGCCACTTTATAACAATCTTCTAAAAACACTTCACTAATAGGTAAAACTTTCACTTGAACTGGAGTAAGCCATACAGGAAAAGCCCCTGCGAAATGCTCAGTAATGATACCCATAAATCTATCTAAACTACCATATATCACCCTGTGAAGCATGATAGGTTCTTTCTTCTCTCCGTCTGAATCTACATAATCTAGTTCGAAGCGTTTTGGTAATTGCATATCATATTGGATAGTTCCACACTGCCAAGTTCTACCGATAGCGTCCTTGATTTTGATGTCGATTTTAGGGCCATAGAACGCGCCGTCACCTTCATTGATTACATATTCCTTACCGATGCTATCTAAGGCAGATTTCAAGCTTTTTTCTGCACTTTCCCAGTCGCTTAACTCTCCTATGTGGTCTTCAGGCATAGTAGATAATTCTAGGTGGTATTCTAGCCCAAAAACTGAATACATATCTCCTACCATAGTTAATATGTTATTAATCTCATCTTTCACTTGCTCTTCTTTTAGAAACACATGCGCATCATCTTGGACGAAACTTCTCACTCTGAATAATCCGTGTAATGTTCCGCTGCTTTCATGTCTATGAACTCTACCTAGCTCACAAACTCTTAATGGAAAATCTTTATATGAGCGAATTTTTTCTTTATAGAAAATCATACATCCCGGACAATTCATAGGTTTTACCGCAAAGTCTTCATCCTCTACTTTAAATGAATACATATTTTCTCTGTAGTGCTCCCAATGTCCGCTAGTTTCCCATAACTTTCTATTTAGAATGATCGGAGTTTCTATTTCAAGATAATCATTCTTTTCATGCATATCTCTCCAATACTCTATCAGCTTGTTTTTTACTACCATACCGTTATTTGTGTAAGTAGCAGAGCCGGGCGCATATTCACTGAAGAAGAATAAATCTAATTCTTTTCCTAGTTTTCTATGATCACGCTTTTCTGCTTCCGCTAGCATATTTATGTGTTCTTTTAACGCCTTTTTGTCAGAAAAACAGAATGCATATATTCTTTGCATCATTTTGTTTTTTATGTCCCCTCTCCAATATGCTCCACTCACTCTAGAAAGCTTGAAAGATATACTTCTAAGTTCTCTAGTGTTTTCTATATGTGGACCTCTACATAAATCAGTGAAGATATCTCCTAATTCGTATATGCTGATGATTTCGCCATCAGGTAGTTCATTTATCAGTTCTATCTTGTATTCATT
This sequence comes from uncultured Lachnospiraceae bacterium, assembly GCA_964371605.1. Lineage (GTDB taxonomy): Bacteria > Bacillota > Clostridia > Christensenellales > UBA1242 > CAYJMU01. The sequence continues at coordinate 2,664 of CAYJMU010000041.1, read as the reverse complement.
ATCGCCAAAAAGCTCTAGAGCTTCTTTCTTAGAAATTTCCTTTCTAGTGAAGTCTAAATTAGATCTGATAATCTCATTCATCTTGTCTTCTATCTTGCTGAAGTCTTCTGGACTAAGTTTATACTCTAAATCAAAGTCATAATAAAATCCGTCCTTTATGTTAGGACCTATTCCCATTTTAGTATTAGGGAAAAGATTCTTTACAGCTGCCGCCATCACGTGAGCCATGCCATGACGAACCATTTCTAATCTTTCCATATTTTTTTCTCCTTTTCTCTTCTAATTAAAAAACTCGCCTTTTCAATGAATAGCCAGCTATTTAACTTTCTATTTATTGAAAGGACGAGATGCTTTAATTCCCGCGGTTCCACCTTTCTAGTGAATATATCACCACTCAATATAAGTTTAATATTATCTTCGAAAGTAGTTTCATTCCTCGTATTTAGTGAAAAGCTCTCAGCCACGACTTTTCTCTCTACTCCTAAACCAATAGATTCATTACTTGTCTTTCATATCAAACTAATACTCTCATTATACTATAGTGAAATAATATTTGCAAGTATATTTATATTAATTTTTCATTTCGTATAAACTTTTTTTAGAAGATATATTTAATATGCTACCTATTGCCGCCATGAAAACTATTAGTGATGTGCTGCCTGCGCTCATAAATGGTAGCGGCACACCAGTAGGTGGAATAGATCCTGTCACCACCGCTATATTTATTAATACCTGTATTATTATCACTGCCCCCACGCCGAATGCTAAGAATGCACCGAACTTATCATTAGCATTATAAGACACACGCATTATCAATATGAACATATAAAAGAATATTCCTACCAATATAAGTGAGCCTAATAAGCCGAACTCTTCACCTATGATCGAAAATATAAAATCTGATTCTGAAAAAGGCAGGAATAAATATTTTTGTCTGGAATTAAATAGCCCTACTCCGAATAATCCACCATTTCCTAGAGCGTATAATGATTGGATTAATTGATATCCTTCTTCTTTAGGATTTTCCCAAGGATTAAGAAAAGCTAGCATTCTTTTAATTCTATAAGGCTCCATGAATATCAAAGCAGGAACCATCACTCCGCCCGCCGCCATGAGACCATAAAAATATTTTTTTCTAGTGCCCCCTAAAAACAACATACTTAGCGCCACTAAAGCCACGCACATAGTAATACTCATATTAGGTTGAAGCATGATTAGAAAGCATATAAGTCCAGTCACTAATAAAGCTGGTAAAATCCCTCTTATGCTTCCCAGTTTTTCATAATTTTTAGACATATAATATGCTAGAAATATTACAAAACCAAATTTAGCTATTTCGCTAGGTTGAAAAGAAAATATACCTAAATTTAGCCACCTACTTGCACCGAAAGATGTTATGCCTAGTCCAGGAATAAAAATTAAAACTAAAAACAATATACTAATAATCAAGATGATTTTTCTTAGCTTTATCAATACTCTATAATCTATTTTACTCATAACTATCATAGCTATTAGTCCTAAAACGAAACCAAAAAGTTGTTGAAAATATGTTTTGGGGTCTTGGTGATTTATCGCAAAAGGCATTTGTAGATATTGGCATAAGAGGTTTTCCGGCAGAAGATATACGGTATAGCTTTATGGAATCGGATAAATTTCTTACAAACGAAATGTTTGATGAATTTAACAAAACGTGCATTGAATATAATTGCACACCTGTTTTGGGAACGTTGCCGGAAGAAGAATTTACAGAATATAGATTGAATGAATCTCAAAAAATTATAAAATCATCTAACAGTTTATACACAAGCCATTTATGCGAAACAAAATGGCGCTTTGAAGCAGCGAAAGCTAAATTTGACCTAAGTCCTGTTAAAGTTTTAGAAAAATTTAATTTATTGAGCGACAAATATTTTGGCTCGCATGGTATTTATTTCGAAGACGGTGATTTAGATATTTTGGCAAAAAACAATGTAAAGATTATAAACACTCCTTTATGTGAAGCCAAAATTGCAGACGGCATAGCCCCGATAAGAGAAATGTTAGACAAGGGAATTGTGGTAGGCCTTGGCACAGATGGTGCTATGTGGAATAATTCTAACGATTTATTTAGAGAAATGAAATGCATGGCATTAATACATAATTTTGAGCACGGTCCTAGAACATTTACAACAAACGAGATACTTGACATGGCAACTATTAACGGAGCAAAAGCACTTGGCCTTGAAGACAAACTCGGAACTATTGAGTGCGGTAAATATGCAGACCTTATTTTGATTAACACTGAAAATCCTAATATGTTCCCAACCCTGTGTGGCGAATATGAAAACGTAAGGTCTAATGTGGTTTTTTGTGCAACCGGCGCCGATGTTACCGATGTAATGGTAAATGGAGAATTCAAAGTAAAAGACAGTAAGCTTGTTTGTGCTGATATAATTCCTCTTAAAAAGTCAGTTATAGACATCGCTTATAAAGTTAATGATTTTGTTTGCAATTTTCATAAAGGTAAATAGTAAAACGACTTAATGCACATATAATTATTAAATTATTTCTATAGCTATTGTGTTAATTGATGCGCTTCAATTGTACAATAAGGGAGTTTTTATATCTTCCCTACCTATATGGCTCTTTTAATACACTCATCTAACAAGTGGTTTTACTGTACAA
>CAYJMU010000040.1:0-8405 GCA_964371605.1 uncultured Lachnospiraceae bacterium | reverse complement strand
ATTCTAGCATCTGTAGGAATTAAATCCACCACACTTTTTCTTCCTTTGTCATCTTTCACCGTAGAGATATACCCTTTCGGTTTATTCAAAAGATAGTATTCGTGATTAGTTTGTCTTTCGATAGCTTTGTTATCTATTTCTACTATATCTTCCAGTTCGTTTACATCATAGCCAAGCTCTTTTAAAACTTTCCCGTTAACTTTAACTCTGCCTGCTGATATGATTTCATCAGCTTTTCTTCTGCTTAGCATAGAGCTAGCAGCTATAAATTTATTAATTCTCATCTTTTGTCCTTTTAGATCTAATTTAGTAAAACCATTTTTTAAGTATATCTTTAATTTGATAAGAAAGTTCTACATTATCTACATTATCTATATTATACACATTTTCACTAAAAATCAATGCTTTTTCAAAAATATTTCAATTTTGCCGATAATAGCATCTTTTTCAAGCGGTGCTACTAATTTTTCTGGAACGCTCTTTTCTATTTTGATTTCACTTTGTTCTTCTTTAGTAAGCGGATAAGAGAAGCCTTTTCTAATATAAGCCTTAGTAATAGAAGAATCACCGCTTTCTACAGGTATATCATTTAGGTATTGAAAATTAGAGAAAAACTCGACGTTTTCATAGTTGTCATAGCCATATTCAAATAGTTTCACCGATTCATCGAAGATGCCTGGACAATTAAGAACTACAGCTATAGTTTCAAATCCATCTTTATTACTAGCGCTAACCATACATCTGCCGGCAGCATCTGTAAATCCAGTTTTTCCACCTATGCAATAATCATATGTGAAAAGCGGCTTAACTTTGTTTTTAAGATATCTAATATTTTTGGTATTTTTGCCTTCTATTTCTGTTCTCTTAGTTCCTACTAGTTCTCTAAAAAAATCATGTTTAAGACCTTCTCGCATGATCATAGCTAAGTCATAACTAGATGAAAAATGATTTTCTATGTCTAGGCCGTGAGTAGTGGCAAAGTTAGTGTTTTTTAGGTTAAGCTCGCTAGCCTTCTCGTTCATCATCGAAATGAAAGCGTTTAGGTTGCCGTCACCTATATGATATCCTAATGCAGCACTGGCATCATTACCACTAGCTAAAATAAGACCGTAAAGCAAATCTCTGACACTGAATCTTTCTTCATTTTTAAGATAAATGCTAGTTCCCTCTATGCCAACAGATCCATCATGCACGGTAATCACTTCATCTAAATTTTCACAATTTTCTATAGCGACTAATGCTGTCATTAGCTTAGTAGTGCTAGCAATATCTAGCGCAGTGTGCTCATTTTTTCCATATAGAATTCTTCCGCTATTAGCATCAATTAGGACTGCACTTTTAGCGTATACTTCTAAAGACGGCAGCGCTGACACTGTGCTACCAATTGTGATATTAAAATATAAAGAAAATACAAAAAGCGGCAAAATGAATAAGATTGATAATTTTAAAATTTTTCTCATATCATTTCTCCTTAGTGAAATTTTGAGAAGTAGTTTTAACTAAATCTAAAATACTTTCAAAATTCGTTTTACTATCTATCGTTAACATTTTTAAATTACTTCCACGCCCCACTAAAAAGCCGATAGGCGTGATTTGAAAGCCAGTTCCGCTGCCACCAGTGAATGGGTGCGATTCTATCTTTTTAGCCCCGTTATTAGCGATTTCGCCTCCTCCGGCTATAATTCCTACTGACACTTTACTAATAGGCAGTATTATGCCTCCATCGCTTAATTTTATAGGCGTGCCTATGACCGTGTCTGTGTCTATCATACTTTTGAATTTTTCATATGAAGACTCTAAAATAGTATCTATGTTATTTTCTTTCATTATATTTCTCCTTAAACTTATTAAATATAAACTTGCTTTCTACCACCGTCCATAATGTATCAAATAGGCATATGAAATTTTTACTTACTACAGAAAAATAAAGATTATCTTCTTCATAAGTAAATATTGAATTATTTTCAAATGATAAATCTGTTTTTTTAGCTGAAATAATATTACCTATTATGCTGAGCGGAAGATTAATAATTTCATATAATATGGCGGTCAAGTATGGATTATTAGCTATCCCTATTTCATTAGATATAGTTAAATTTTTCATAGTGATTTTCTTGATTAAAATTTTTTGCAAATCTTGAAATTCCTCTATTTCTTTTTTGGTGATTTTAAGTGGAACTTTAGAAGTAAGTTTTCCTTTTTTAAGTAGATTTATGTGATTATTTTCTATATAAAATGATCGACAAGTAATACAGATAAAAGAAAAAATTTTAATTTTATAGCTTCCCCTATTTTTCAATATATCAAATTCAGCATATAGTGAAAAGAATATTGGAAGCGAAAAAAATAGCAATATCGAAAGTATGGGAATAAAAATATAATTTTCCATACTATATATTGCTACAAAATTTTAAAACTATGTATTAATTTTCATTTTTGGTTGAATAAGAAATCAGGTTATCTTCACTGCTATCACTATTAGCTTCTAGATTATCAGAAGTAGAAACTTCTTCATTATACACTTCAGCTGAAGGCGATTCATATTTTTCAGCCTCTAAGCTAGTGGTCAATACTTCTTCTAAGTTTTCTACAGATTCTATTTTTTCATCGCTTACATCATGCTGAGTGTATAGTGCTGATGTTTCTTCGTAAATAGTTTGGATCTCTGCCATAAGATCATCATAATTCGGAAGAGATGAAAGACTGCTTAGCTCGAATCTTTTCAAGAATTCCTCAGTAGTGCCGAATAATAGCGGCTTGCCTATCGTGTCTTTTCTGCCCACCACTTCTATTAGTCCATGCTTTAGGAGCACTTGCATCGCGTAGTCGCTATTCAGTCCTCTGATGTTCTCTACATCTAAACGAGTTACAGGCTGCTTATATGCTATGATAGACACCGTTTCTAAAGTGCTTTTGCTAAGTGCTCTTTCTCTGATAGGGTTAAGAACTAGTGCCACTTCATTCGCGTATTTAGAATTAGCAGAAAGCTGAAGCTTATCATTAACTTCTATTAGCTTTATTCCGCATTCGCCTGAGTATTTTTCTTTTAACAAAATTATAGCATCTTCTAGTTCTTCAGGAAGTACTTGGATTTTCTCCATTATCTCACCCTTTGACACGCTATTGCCTGCTACGAAAAGAAGGCTTTCTATAATATTTTCTAAATTTTCTATAGTATTCATAATTTTTCCTTTTGTTCTATGCTGTTAATTTTTCATCGTCATCATTTCTGATGAGTAAAATTTCATCATATAATTCATCTTGTTTTACGCGAATTTCTTGACGTTTTAATAGTTCTAGAGTGGCCATAAATAGTGTGATGACTTCTAGCTTAGTATAATCTTCATCGATCAAACTAGAAAACAACATCTCAGTTTTCTCGACGAAAAGTGTTTGTAATTCGAAAATTTTATCTTCCACTGACCATCTATCTTTTTCAATAGTTTTAGGTTCTTGGAGATTAACTGTAGTGTTTGCCTAGCTCATCATCTTAGTAAATGCGGTAATTAGCTTGTCTAAGTTCATTTGCTTTAATACTATTCTGAAATCCCCTGCTGCTTTATCAGGTTCTTTATAGAAAATGTCCGTATTTTCTAATTCTTTTAAGCTTTGGCTTGCTTCTTTGAATAAATTATATTCTTTAATTCGTTGTTTTAATAATTCTGCTGGATCAGCTTCTTCGCCTTCTATTAAGTCTTCTTCTTTAGCAGGCAATAGTTGTTTAGTTTTTATGTCCACTAAGATGGCTGCCATTTCTAAGAAGCTAGCACTTATCTCGAAGTCCATCTCCTCCATAGCTCTCATGTACTCTAAATATTGAGTAGTAATCTGACTGATTTTAATATCATTGATATCCATTTTAGATTCTTTGATTAAATGGACTATTAAGTCAAGAGGCCCTTCAAAGTTTTCTAGTTTAAATTTAATACCACTATTTTCTTCTTCACTATTATTACTATCATCAGTGGCTATAACATCATCTGTAGGTTCAGAAACAGTAGTCTCTAAAACTAAAATATTTTCATCTTTATTTTCTATCATAATATAGCTCCTAATATATTTTGCCAGAAGATGCTAAACACATCTAGTATAGCGTTAGCGGCAGAAAGTAAAATTATATCTAAAATATTAGTCACTAATAAAATTATCAATAGTATCACTCCATATCTTTTTAAGAATGCTAAGATACTACTCTTTGGGAAAAGTGCAGTGAGAGCATTATATCCATCTAATGGAAAAATAGGAAGTAAATTAAAAATCATAAGCGTAATATTGATAATAACTAAATAATAAAATAATAAACTTAAAAATGTGACAGAGCTGAAAATAAAGAATAATCCTGAGAATATGAATGCTGAAACGAAGTTAGAAAACACTCCTGCAACGCTTACTCTAAATATTCCTTCTCTTAGTCTATGAAAATTTCTGTAATTCACTGGCACAGGCTTAGCGAAACCGAAGCTAGCTATTAGGAAGAAAATCATGCCAAGAGGAGTGATATGCTTCATAGGATTCAGTGTCACTCTGCCCACGCTAAGAGCGGTATTATCCCCCTGCTTCATAGCCACATAACCGTGCGAAAATTCATGAATAGTTAATGCATATAAAACAGCGAAAATGAATGCAATTATATGCATTACTAAATCCAGGCCGCTGTATGACATTATTAAACTTAACATAATAAGATTATACACTTAATAGCAAGAAAAATCAAGTGTAATTCAAAAAAAATGAAAGCGATACGCTTTCATTTCAATATATTAATTTTTTCGACAAATTATAAAAACCAATTTCTAAATATCCTATTTAGTGAGTGTTTATAATTCAGTTTAGAAGCAGATTCATTACTTAAAATTTCTGTTTCCATTACTACTACACCATCGATAGTTAGATAAGACGTGCCTATACTATCACCTGCTTTTAGAGGCAGTGAAATATCATGGAATTTGTTCACTATTTTAATATCTCCACTTTCTCCGTTTTTCACGCAATAGCTAATAGGCGTACTATATTTTGCTGCAATACTTTCTTTATCAGCTCTAGATAAATTTAAACTTTCTAAGCTGGTTAAATCATTTTCGGAAATGATTTCTTTCATTTTATAGTTAGTAAAACCATAATTAAACAATGATTTAGAGATTTCGAATCTGTCCGCTGATTTAGAAGTTCCCATTACTACAGCTATAAGACGCATATCATTTTTCTTCGCACTAGACGATAAGCAGTATCCTGCCTCATCAGTAAACCCAGTTTTACCTATATCGCAAGCCGGGTATTGTTTAACAAGTCTATTTGTATTCACTAGTTCAGTTTCTCGCCCATTTTCATGCATTAACTTATCTAGCCAAATATTAGAAAACTCATAGTAGTTTTCATTATCAGTCGTTTTCTTTAGTAATATAGCTGTATCATATGCGGTAGAATATTGCTTCTTTCCATTCGTTAAACCAGTGGAATTAGAGTATAGAGTATCACTCATGCCATATTCAGCCGCTTTAGCATTCATCATATTTACGAACTCTTCTTCACTGCCCGCTATATGCTCAGCTAGCGCCACCGCACTATCATTAGCGCTACTCATTATGACACTTTTTAAAATGTCATAAAGTTTATATTCTTCACCAGCATTTAAAAACGCTTCACTTCCTTCCATGCTGCAGGCATATTCACTAGGCGTTATAATGCTATCAGAAAGCGATAACTCGCCGCTATTAATTTTTTCAAAAACGATGTCAGTAGTCATTAACTTCACCATGCTCGCCACTTCATTTTTTTCATGTTCATTATTACTTTTTAGAATTCTACCGCTTTCTTTTTCCATAAGAATGTAAGACCTAGATTTTATCTCGCTATTTTCTTCTGCTACTACGCTAATAGAAGCGCTGTTTAAACTTCCAGAAAAAATGAGTAGTCCTACTAATAAAAAACTAAAAAACACTATACTTATTTTTTTCATATAATTCTCCTTCTTATATGCGTATAGTGTTTGTAGTTATTTTTAAATTATTCTTAATTAGTTAAATATTTAGATAAAATTTTCTTAAGATCGATGATAGATTTATTTACGGTTTTAAGAACATCTTCATGATCATTTTCAGCTGTAGATAATCCAGTAGCCATATTGCTAATCATGCTAATACCTAAAACTTTCATGTCTAGGCTTCTAGCTTTCACTGTTTCTATCACAGTGCTCATACCTACGCAGTCCCCGCCTATTATGCCTAAATATCTAACTTCAGCTTTAGTTTCATAGCTAGGACCTAGTAGCTGAACATATACTCCTTCCTTGATAGAAATGCTTAAATCATTCGCTATGGCCTTGAATTTATTTCTTTCTTCTAAGTCATAAGGTTCAGTCATATCTATAAAGTCAGCGCCTACTAGCGGAGTTTTAGCTGTTAAATTAATATGGTCATTAATAAGTAAGATGTCGCCTGGCAATACATTTTTATTCACGCTGCCACTAGCGTTAGTGATGATTACTTTTTCTACACCGATTTCTTTTAAAAGTGCTACTGGTAAAACTGAAACTAGCGCGCTATTTCCTTCATACATATGAATTCTACCGCTAACTAAAACTATAGGAAAAGAGTTATATTCTCCGAATATCAGTTTTCCTGCGTGACCTTTTACTGATGACTTAGGAAAGCCATCAAATTCACCATAACTAATCTCTATTTTATTTTCCAGCTCGTCAGCCATGCTGCTTAGTCCGCTGCCTAAAATCATACCGGTTTTCGGCAGGTTTTTCACTTTGCGTAATACTACGCATTTAGCATTTTCTAATACTTTTTTATATTCCAATTCATTCATATCTTCTCTCCTAAGATGTTTAACTAATTTTAGTAAATGTAAAGTTTAATTTCTTATCTTTGTAGTCTATGAAGATTTCGCTCCCACTTAATAACTTCCCTTCTAATATGCTTTCTGCTATCTTGTTAGCTATGTTTTGTTCAACGAATCTTTTCATAGGGCGCGCTCCATATTCTTCACTATAACCACTATCTATTATATAAGATATAGTAGGAAGTGATAATTTAAGGTGCATATTTTTTTCTTTTAATTTAAGTGATAATTCATCTATTATATTTTTAGCTATTTTAGTTATCACCTCTTTAGTGAGTGGTTTAAATTTACTAATAACATCTATTCTATTTAAAAATTCTGGTTTAAAATATTTCTTTAGATCTTCTTCGTAATTACCACTACTCTTTTCTTTCTCTGCACCTATATTACTAGTAAATATCAGAATGGTATTTTTAAAATTAATGGTATCGCCGCTAGAATCGGTCAGTCTTCCTTCATCTAAAATTTGTAAAAACAAATTATAAATATCTGGATGTGCTTTTTCTATTTCATCGAATAGCACTACGCTATAAGGCTTATGTTTTACGCTTTCAGTTAATTGTCCGCCTTCTTGATACCCCACATATCCTGGAGGCGAGCCAATGAGCTTGCTGATAGAATGCCTTTCAGCATACTCGCTCATGTCTAGTCTGATGATAGAATTTTCACTACCAAACAAATTATAGGCTAGAGCTTTGGTCAAATGCGTTTTTCCTGTGCCTGTAGAGCCGGTGAATAGAAAGCTTCCTATCGGCTTATTATTATCTTTTAGACCTAATCTATTTCGTTTTATAGCGTTAGATACGCTTTCTACCGCTTCATCTTGACCTATAACTTTTTCCTTAAGATCTGTTTCTAATGCAATTAAAGCATCTTTATCTGACTGAGTCATTTTTTGAAGTGGTATTCCTGTAGCTTTAGATAATACTTCTGCTATATCATTTTCAGTTATAGTTAAGACAGAGTCATTACTAGCCACCTGATCAGGCATTTCAGTCATACTAAGCTCTTCTTTAATTTTATTGATTTCATCCCTAAATTTTCCGCATAGTTCGAAATCTTCATTTAAAAGAGCCACCTCTTTTCTTTTTTCTAGTTCACTGATTTTTTCTTTTAGTTTAGCTATCACATTTAGATGATCATTTATTGATGCGTTATGCGGTTCTGCATTTTCAGATTGAAGGTTTTCATCTTTTGCTAGCATTTTAGCTTCTTTAGCAGCTAGCCTTGCCTTGCTGCACGCTTCATCTATCAGATCTATAGCTTTATCAGGAAGATGCCTGTTCACTATATATCTATCGCTTAGCTCCACAGCAGCCACTAATGCTTCATCGCTGATTTTTACATTATGAAAAGATTCATATGTAGATCTCAGTCCGCTTAAAATCATTACGGTATCTATTACTGATGGCGGATCTACTTTTATCGGTTGGAAGCGTCTTTCTAGCGCTTTATCTTTTTCTATATACTTTTTGTATTCAGCTGTGGTAGTAGCCCCTATAGTTTGCATTTCCCCTCTCGCAAGATAAGGCTTAAGCATATCCGCAGGATTGATTTCT
>CAYJMU010000039.1:0-8425 GCA_964371605.1 uncultured Lachnospiraceae bacterium | reverse complement strand
ACCTTAGCATCTAACTTTTCATCAGTGTTTTTCACCACGACAAGTGGAGCGTAAAGGGTGTCTGCTATCTCGAAGCTGCTTGCCCCATTTTTCATTCTATCCATAATTTTACGCCTCCATCTCTACATCTTGAGTCACATCATCTACTTCATTTTCTGCTTCATAGTGAGCTAAATCTTCTTCTGTTTCGAAGAAGTAAAGTTCACCATCTATTCCGCGATACATGCCCTTCTTTCTCATCTGAGCAATTGGCACATACATAGCTTTTATTTCATTCTTTGTTCGATTTTCGCCTAGTTTATTTTCTATTTCTACTATATTTGGAAGTTTTCCAGGATTAAAATCACCATCCACAGTCAGAATAAAATCATTATTTTTATAGCCATGATTGACTATTTCCATAAAGTTTTCATAGCTTAAATTTTTCAATTCTTCATATTCTTCTAAATTAGTAGATGCTATAATGTTAAAACTTAAATCACTAAGCATATTTACTGCGACTTTAGGTTGATTTTTATAATCACCTTTTTCATAAAAACTAAGAAGCTCTTCTTTAGCTAAAGCAAACGCTTTTTTATTATAACCTTTTTCTTTTATATCATTAACAAAATTTATAATAGTATTAATAGTAGTATTGACCTTGCTGCCATTAGTGATTACATTATAATTTCTAACTTTAAGATATCCAAAATCTACTGTTTCGAAATCTAAAGCGTATGCTAAATTTTTTTCAAGTCTAATCTTACTAAACATATCAGAAAATGTGTGATTATTAATTCGTTTTTCCATTTCTGAGCATACATTATACTTAGCTGTAGGAAGATCGATATATTGCTTAAAACAAAAAGTGACGCTTACATTTTTTTGTGCAGAATTAGGCACATAGTCTAAAAAGCTTTTGTTATTATATTTAAGAACTTGTTCTTCTAAAATTTGATCAGCATATGTCGCGTCTGGTATTTGAGATAAAATATTCTCTTTATATAAATTTTCTACTTCTTCTATTTTTCTAGGAGAAGATATACATAGCATCATATTTTCTTTCACGAAATACTTTTTCATATGATCTTTTAGGTCAGCAGAAGTAATTTTTTTAATACTTTCTTTAGTTCCTGCAGGATTTACAAACATATCATCTAAAAACACTTGATCTTCATATATCATATTTAAAAAAGGACCATAATCAACGAAATCATCACCTAGATAATTAAGTTCATGTAGAATCGCTTTTTTCTCGCGGTTAACGAAGGCATCATTATATTTTTTAGGTGAGAAAGTTTTTCCTAAAAGCGCCATCACTTCTGGCAAATGCTCGTCAAGTACGAAAATGTTCGCATAAATCCACTTATAGTTCGTAGCGTATGTGCATTTATGTGCTAAATCTTCTATTTTCTTAGCATATCTAGGATCATAGCCAATCAAATGCTCTAAAAGGTGAGATATACCAGAATTTTCTCCATCACTTAGCCCGCCTGATTTGACAGCTAAAAGTATATCTGCAAACTTTCTAGTTTTATTTTCTTCCGCATAGATAGTGGCCTTATCATCTATGGTTTTATAAATCAATTTACTCATAATATCCTCCACTTAAGTATATAAAGTATAACACAAATATGGATTTTGTCAATATGCTAAATTTAGCTATATTATAAAAACAGCGTGCATAAATATATGATTAGCAAATGTGCAGGATAGAAAATGTAAAACAGGTATTTGCCCTTCGTGCTGCCTTTCTGGTTATCATATATAGCGAGTAGTGGCAGGGAAAGTAGAGAAAATATTTGTAGAACGCTGAGCAAGGTAAAACCTGCCGCCGCCACACTTTCAGCAGTAAGGCCTAGCATAACAACTGCTGTAGCTAAAATAGAGTGAAGTTTATTTTCTCTTAGGTAATATAAAAGTATGACTAAAAGAGTTCCTAGCACTCCATAAGATATCGCGCCCAGCATTAGAAGAGTTAGAAATAGGAGAAGCAGTCCGCCGAATGCTAAAAATGCAAGGGTAAAGTCTTTAGTTTCTTTTTCTTTTAATTTTTCTATAAGGACTATAAATAAACAAGCAAATAGGAAAGTGAATAATATATTTAATTTAAACCAGCCAGCGAGCAGTGCATAAGGCAGGTATGAAATCACCGCAAATAGTAGCATTATTAGAAGATACTTTTTCTTGCTTCTAGTATGAAAAAATCCATGAGCTATGAAGTAAGCATATATAGGAAAAGATAATCTACCTATTATTCTAAACACTAAAATTTCAGGAAAAAATATCCAGCCTATGTGATCGACCAGCATGGTGATGAGTGCTATGATTTTAAGTGTTGCTCTATTTAGTTTCATATAGGCATTATAAAATTTAAAGAGAAGAAAGTCAATCGAAAAAGTATAATAATCGATTGACAACATAGCTTAGCATAGGTATAATTAAGAAAAAAGGAGAAAAGAGTATGTACATTAAATTTTCCCTATTAGGCTTGAGCGTTTTAGCCGCGATAGTATTTATATTGTTAAGAGTGAAAAAAGGTGGAGTGGCAGGGCTATTAGGGAAGGCGGTAGCTAGCTTTTCATTCATAGCTTTAGCTGCATTTTCCTTTCTAACTCTAAGTAATGACCTAGCAGGAATATTAATTTTACTAGGCTTGTTATCAGGGCTCGTTGGAGATATTCTTCTAGATCTAAAAGTGATGAATGAAAATAATTTTACACCATACCTAAATAGTGGGATGATTAGTTTCTTCATAGGTCACATTTTCTATATATTCGGCGTGCTAGTATTAGTAGGATTCAATATCTCCCTTACATTTATTTTAATAGCCATCTTAGCTTCTATAGTTATCACGGCATTGATATTTATAGTGAGTGGAAAGATGAAACTAAATTTTGGAAAATTTCTTATCCAGTCTATCAGTTATGCACTCATTTTAGTATTCATGACCATACTAACTATATATTTAGCTGTAAATAATAGCATCTTCATAGTGCTTAGTGTAGGTATGGGATTATTCCTACTCAGCGATTTAGTACTCAGCATGCAATACTTCGGCGGAAAAGAGAAAAACAAAGTAATGATAGTAGTCAATCACTCACTATATTACGCTGCCCAAATATGCATAGCAATGTTCGTTTATTTAATATAAAAAAAAAGAAAAGATAGCAGCGACTATCTTTTTTTTTCGATTTCATTTATCCAATCAGTATTAGATTTATACCACTCTATAGTCTTAGTCAGTCCGTTAATGAAAGATATTTCTGGCGACCAGCCTAATTCATTTTTTATTTTAGATGCGTCTAGAGCGTATCTCATATCATGACCTTTCCTATCTGTAGTGTGAAAGAACAAAGTATGTGGTTTTTTAAGTCCGTCTAAAATTCCTTTTACCACTTCCAGATTATTGTATTCCTGATTAGCCCCTACGTTATAAATCTCCCCGATTTTTCCGTGGTGAACTATTTCATCTATCGCTTTACAATGGTCTAAAACATAAATCCAGTCCCTTATATGCGCGCCTGAACCAAATATTGGAATATTTTCATCTTTCATCGCCTTAGTGATAGCATTAGGAATGAGCTTTTCTGGGAACTGAAGAGGTCCATAATTATTACCACATCTAGAAATGGTGACAGGTAAATTAAATGTGCGGAAGTAAGATAGAGTTAGTAGATCAGCTGCCGCCTTAGAGCTACTGTAAGGACTAGACGGAAGAAGAGGTGAACTTTCAGTAAAAAACAAATCTTTTCTATCTATAGGTAAATCCCCATAAACTTCATCGGTAGAAATCTGATGAAAACGAACGTTGCCATATTTTTTACAAGCATTTAATAAAACGCCCACACCTAAGATATTAGTTCTAAAAAATATAAGAGGATCAGCAATGCTTCTATCTACATGACTTTCTGCCGCGAAGTTTATGACAAGGTCTATTTTATTAGTTGAAAAAATTTCATCGACTAGCTTTTCATCCGCTATGTCACCTTTTAGGAAGGTGAAGCGAGAGTTATTCATCACGCTGCTTAGAGAAAAAGTGTTTCCTGCATAAGTAAGATTATCTAAACATATCACCTCATAGCTAGGATATTTCTCTAAAAAATAAGGAATGAAATTACTGCCTATAAAACCTGCCCCGCCTGTCACTAAAACTTTCATAAAACACCTCTGCCTTGCTTTTAGATATTTTAGCATAATTTATAATATCTAGCAATTTAAAAAGAAGAATTCACAATTAAAAAGTAGAAAGAATATATATATTATCTAAAAAAAGGAGAATTTGAGATGAATAATTATTCTGAAAATCTATTGAAAAATAGCAGTTGGCAATTAGTAAATATAGAGGGAAGCCCATTATACTATTCTTCTACTGGGCCATTCACTCTAGATAAATTTACCTACCAAGGAAATAGGACTTGCAGTATTACCCAAAAGGAAGGTGAGAGTTATAATAATTATGATGAATACTGCGATATAGGAGGAAGCCAGATGTTAGTGTATGGTGAAACTATCAGATGTATAGATAAAGGGGAAGTTTCACTAATAGTATATTTTTACGATGAAGAAAAAGAGCTTATAGAAGAGAGGGTGGTAGATGTGAGCGGCGAAATAAGCTATATGTTTCTGCCGATTTATGCTAGCTATATTATTCCCGAAAAAGCTAAATATGCTAAATTTAGCACCAGACTAAAAGGGGAAATAACGGCGTGCACATTTTGCGCACCCTTTGTTTATAAAAATTAAATAAACAAAATTCAAAAGGTTGGCATACACTGAATATGAAGAGAGGTATTTTTTTGCCTTTTCTTCAGAAAAAAGGAGATTTTAATTATGGCAACTTTTAATGTTAGTATAACTAACGGCACAGGTAGCGCTCAAGTTCCTGCTGGAACATATTCAGCATCAGCGGTGGCTTTTGGTTTCGATGATGCTACTCTAAGCCCTACTAGCCTGACTTTAGGTGATAGCTCTACTACTAGCGCATTTACAGTAGATGCTACAGGCACATTAACTTTCACAGTGAATGAAACGGGCGCGGTAGGCGGCACGCCTATCACTAGTGGCAGCATAGTGATGACAGATAGTACAGGTGCAGTAGAATATGGAAGTGCTCAAAGTATAAGCTCACTCGGCGAATGTGTGTTTAATAATGTTCCGTTCGGGAATGTCACTACAGGATACACGCTTTACTTTAAACAGCTTTCATCAGATAGCACGCACGAACCAGTTAGTGGAGTGATCACAGTGAATATGGATAGTAATAATACTGCTCAATTCATTCAAAACACAGCTATAGCATCGCAAGCATTCACTTTAGAAAGTGCTAGCTATACGGGCTTACCTGTAAATGGTGGAACTATAACGCTAGAAAACTAAAAGCGAGGAAGATATGAATTGTGCTTTTATAAATATTGTTTTTTCAGATTTGACTAACTCTAACCAAAACAATATATGGATATATAACAAATGCGGAATATTATTATATACTAATTCTTTCTCAGGAAGTGAAACTATTAGTGCTGTTTTGCCACTGCTTGACGTGTATATAGTGAAAGCTAGTAGCAAGAACAAGGACTCTAAAGTGGTAGAATTTCAAACTCAGCCAATATTTAATTATGGCTGCTGCAGATGTTTGTGTACTAGCTTTTGTTTCAATGTAGAGGGCCCTAGAGTGTGTAGACAAATTTTTACACTTAGAGATAGAACTTATAACTTGCCTGTTAGTGGAGAGTTAATATTAAATAATTGATAAAAAAAGAGTCTAAAAATCAGACTCTTTTTTTCTGTATTTAAACTTCTATTTTCCATAGTCCGTGAAGATTACAATAAGCATAAACTTCTAAAATTTTTTGGTCATTAGCTATTCTTACTTCTGGTATATCACTTTCTAAAAATCTCTTAAAAATATCATATTTCTCACCCTTTATGAAAAGAAACTCTATCAGGTGATCAGCCGTCATAGGATGAGGGGCTTCACCTACTTTGATTACTATATTATCGTTTTCATTTAGATAAACAGGCAAATGCTTTTCAGTAGCACCATCCATAATTTTTTCATCTATCTCTTTCATTTTTTCTCCGCAACAAACTAACGGCACATGTTTATCCACTAATTTAGTAGCCACATTTTTACAATGCTCACATATAAAAAATTTCATATATTTTCCTCCTATGATAAGCATAGCACTAAAAATATGAAAAAGCAAACAGATAGATTTAAAAAAGTGAGAGAATGAATTGATTCCTCACTTTTTTTCAGTTTATAAAAATCTTTAGCTAATTTTATTTTTTAGCCACATCTTTTTTAGTAGTAGTTTTCTCTATCTTTTTAGCAGCAGGTTTTACCGCTTTTTCTGGAGAGATAGCTTTTTTAGCCACTACTTTTTTAGCAGCAGATTTAACAGCTTTAGTATCAGCAGCTTTTTTCAAAGGGACTTTTACTATCTTTTTAGCTGCTTCAGTGCTAGAAGTTTTACTAACTTTCAGGCTTTCTAGCGTAGAAACTATTTTCTTAAGAATTTTAGCCTTGTTTTGCCAGTAATCTCTAGACCAAACTCTCATGATATTCCAGCCTCTAGCCTTCATAAAGTTCGCTCTAAATACATCTCTTTCTAATACTGAATTACTACTTAGAACTGCAGCACTATCGCATTCTATGCCAAGCATAAATTTATCTTTTTCTTTATCATATACTGCTACTGAAATTTTATAATCGCTTTCGCCAATATTTATTTCTGTGCTATATCCAAGCTGGTTGAGTTGTTTAGAAATTTCCAGTTCAAGTCCAGCTATAGAACTAGCCTTTTTAGCAGCTGGTGATAAAGTGCTTAGAATAGTAGTCACTTCTTTATGCTTATTAGTGCTCACAGCTCTAGCATAATGAAGGTATTTTTTAAATAGTTTAGGGCCTAAATTTTTACTGTTTTCCACAGTTAGTTCTTCTGGCTCTATACTAGTGACTACATAAATTTTTTCTTTAGCTCTAGTGATAGCCACATTCAGTCTATTTTCTCCGCCTTGTAAGTTTAGTGGCCCGAACTGGTTCACTACTTTTCCGTGTTCATTCCTAGCGTAGCCTATACTGAATATGATGATATCTCTTTCATCACCTTGAACATTTTCTATATTTTTCACGAAGATACTTACATCTTCATCATTACGCTTTCTGTTTTGCTCTTTTAGATAAGCGTTTCTAAACCATGGGTTCTTAGCACATTCTGCGTCTAATAAATCTTCTATATAAGACTCTTGCTCCGCATTAAATGTGATCACGCCAATGCTTTCTTTATTCTTTCTGTTTTTTAGCAAACTCTTGATCAAAGTCACCACTCTAGCGGCTTCTTCATGGTTATGTCTATTTACCCACTTACCATCTACCTTAATTCTTTCTATAGGCTTGCTATGTTTGTTTTTAGAATTATTAGGTGCGATTTGAAGTTTTCCATCATAGAAGGCGTAGTTAGAGAAATTAATAAGTTCTTCATTCTTGCTTCTATAGTGGTAAGTAAGATTCGCGCTAGTATATCTACTAGTAGCTAAGTCTAAGAGGCTTTCTACTTCAAGGGCAGCTTGTTGAGTTAAGTCTAAGTCTTCAGTGTCATTACCCATATATCTACGCATAAATGATGCTGTAGGTCTTAACTGCTTATTATCACCAGCTATAACGATATGCTTTCCTCTGTAAATAGTAGAAAGCGTGGTTTCTATGAAAATCTGACTAGCTTCATCGAATATGATTAAATCAAATAGATTTTTAGTTAGCGGCATGATAGTAGAAACGCTTTCAGGTGATAGTAGCCAGCAAGGGAACAATGAAATCATCAGCTGACAATAGTTCTCCATCAGTTTTCTAACGCTCCATAAATTTTGCTGCTTGCTGATTTGGTATAGGAAGTTTTTGTTTTCCACATCCTTAGCGTATAGTTCATCATATGATTTTTTAAACTTATGATTACACATCTTTTGGACTATTTCTACTTGCTCTTCTTTCAGGCTCACTATTCGATTTTTTATATTCTCGAAGTCTAATAGGTAGCCTAGCTCTGTTTTAAACTTGTCTTCATATACCATGATTTCACTATATATTCTAATAGTAAGAAGTTTCCCCACTACATCATTAAAGCTTTTCAGATTAGTGCTATTATCATAAGCGAAGTCTAATACTAATTTTTCATGTTCAGTTAGACTAGATAAATTAATATTTATAGTAGAAATTTCCATATAATTGTCTAGAGCGTTAAGTAAAAGTTTTAGAAATAGTGTATTGCCATTAAGGACATTGTCCATAGTTTGGGCGTATCCCTTTTCATCTAACACCTTCTTTAATATATCATACTCCTGCATATATATTTCAGCTTCAGTTAGAAGATGGTTAAAATTATTCAATATTTCTTCTTCTTTCTTTATTACTCTACTTTTCACGAAAGGGTAAGCTGGCGGAAAT
>CAYJMU010000038.1:410-8583 GCA_964371605.1 uncultured Lachnospiraceae bacterium | reverse complement strand
TATAAAATGCGGCATAATAAATAATATTAAAAAAGGAAAAGTTATCAAAAAAGAAAATATTACAAATTTTTGTATTATTGCACACATTGACCACGGGAAATCTACGCTCGCTGATAGGCTGATAGAACTTACTAATTCTGTGGCAAAGCGTGATATGCAAAGTCAATTACTTGACAGTATGGATTTAGAGCGTGAAAGGGGGATTACTATTAAACTTGCCCCTGTCCAATTATTATACACGTATAAAGGGGAAGAGTATTTATTAAATCTGATAGACACCCCTGGGCACGTCGATTTCACATATGAAGTGTCTAGATCGCTAGCGGCTTGTGAAGGGGCGCTTCTGATAGTAGATGCCACACAAGGAGTGGAGGCTCAGACTTTAGCTAACTTTTATTTAGCTCTAGAAAATGATCTTGAAATACTACCTGTTATAAATAAAATTGACCTTCCTAGTGCAGACATAGATGCCACACGAGAAGAAATAGTGAAGGTAATAGGCCTAGACGGCTCTATCGCTCCAGCTATATCTGCTAAAACTGGCGAAAATGTAGAAAGCGTTTTAGCGGCGATCATTGAAAATGTTCCACCTCCAGTGATTAACGAAGATGAAAAACTAAGAGCTCTTATATTCGATAGCTATTATGATAATTACAAAGGCGCTATTTGCCTGGTAAAAGTAGTGGACGGAAAAGTAAAAGCGGGTGACAAAATCAAAATGATGAGCACCGGTGCTGTTTATGATGTCACAGAAGTGGGAATTTTTTCACCTATGACCATAGCTACTGATTCGCTTGCTAGTGGCGAAGTAGGTTATGTATGTGCGAGCATAAAAAATGTAAGCGAAACTAAAGTGGGGGACACCATTACCTTAGATGGTGATGAAGCCACACAGATGCTAGCAGGATATAAAGATGTGCTTCCTGTAGTATATTGCGGTATATTCCCAGCAGATGGCAGCAAGTACGCTATCTTAAAAGATGCGTTAATCAAATTAAAATTAAATGATGCCAGCTTACAGTTTTTACCTGAATCTAGTAAAGCTTTAGGTTTTGGTTTTAGAGTGGGATTTCTAGGATTGCTACACATGGAAATCATTACTGAAAGATTAGAACGTGAATTTAACTTAGATCTGATTACTACCGCGCCAAGTGTTAGTTATAATGTATATTTAAATAATGGAGATATGGTAGAAATTTCTAATCCTGTAAACCTGCCTAAAGTGCAAGAAATAGACCATATCGAAGAGCCTATGGCTAAGGTAGATATATTCTGCCCACCTGAATATATCGGCTCACTAATGGAATTATGCGAAGAAAAACGTGGTGAGCAGCTAGACCTAGTATATATAGATGATAGAAGGGTGAACTTGAAATATAAGCTTCCTATGAATGAAATAGTATATGACTTCTTTGATAACTTAAAGAGTAGAAGTAAAGGCTATGCTAGCCTTGACTATGATATGTGCGGATACCAAAAAAGCGACCTGATTAAATTAGACATTTTATTAAATGGTGAAAATTGTGATGCACTCAGCTTGATTACGCATCGAACTAAAGCATACGCCAGAGGAAAAGCTATATGTGAGAAACTAAAAGACGTCATACCAAGACAATTATTCGAAGTGCCAGTCCAAGCCTGCATAGGGGCTAAACCTATCGCTAGAGAGACTATTAGAGCTATGCGTAAAGATGTGCTCGCTAAATGTTATGGCGGAGATATTAGCAGAAAGAGAAAGCTACTAGAGAAACAAAAAGAAGGTAAGAAGAAGATGCGTAAAGTAGGTAGCGTAGAAATACCAAGTGATGCTTTCATGTCTATTCTGAAGATATAAATGAAAAATTTAAGTTTATATTTACACATACCATTTTGTGTTAGAAAATGTGATTATTGCGCCTTTTGTAGTTTTGCTGCCGCTGATGAAAAAATGATTGAAAATTATGTAAATAGACTAAAACAAGAAATAGAGTTAAGATCTAAAGATTACAAGTCTTATTTAGTAGATACTATTTATATAGGTGGAGGCACTCCCAACTATTTAAGCGGCGAAAAAATTTCAGTTATAGTGAAAAGTATTTATGAAAATTTTAATATTGCCGAAAATGCTGAGTTTAGCGTAGAACTAAATGCAGAACTCGTAAGTGAAAATTTTATTCACACTATCTCGAATTTAGGGGTAAATAGAGTTAGCTTAGGCGTTCAATCTCTAAATGAAAAACTGCTTTCTTCACTAAACAGATTTGCTAATTTTACTGATATAGAAAAGAGCGTGAATTATCTTAAAAAATATAATATAAATAATTTTTCCTTTGATTTGATGGTAGGGTTGCCTAATCAAAGTATAGATGACATAGATCATTCGCTCCAAGAATTAGAAAAATTAAATCCTAGTCACTATAGTTTATATTCACTCATTTTAGAAGAAAATACTCCACTGCATTTATCAGTGAAAAATAATATTACTTTTTTAGATGAAGAGAAAAGCGAGCAGCAATATTTTTATGCTATCGAAAAACTAAAGAGCCTAGGATATCATAGATATGAAGTTTCTGCCTTTTCTAAAGATGGTAAATTTAGCCGTCATAACTACGGGTATTGGCGAAGAAAAAATTATTTAGGCTTAGGCTTAAGCGCACATTCAATGATAGAAAATAGAAGATTTAAAAACACTTCTATAATGAAAAACTATTTAGAAAACTTAGATTACGAAGAAGATATTACATTAACAAAATCTGAAATAATAGAAGAAATTATTATGCTAGGATTAAGAACTGATCGCGGCGTAAATATGAAAAAATTGAAAGATGATTTTGACCATATTTTAGATAAAAATATAATTAGTGAACTTGAAAATTTAGTTTACAAAAAAGGTGATTATCTCATAGCTACAGATAGCGGGCTTAATCTTCTAAATCATATAATTTTAAAGCTAACATCTTAATTTTTAGATGCTGGCTTTTCTTTTTTTACCGCATTATAAAATAATATTCCTCCTATGATTAACAAAAAAATTCCATAAAGCGTTCTTAAAACTTCGTCATCCATATCACTAGCTACATAAGCAAATAAAAGAGTGGAAGGTAGCGCGAAAATAATTATAGGCAAAACTTTTTTCACTACTATCATTTTATTTTTAAAATAAAATATGGTAGCAAATAGCGCGGTAGGTAAAAATGCTACTAAATTAATTAGTTGTGCCGTTTTCTGCTCAAAATCAAGAAAAATAGTAAGAATGGGGACTAGTAATGTTCCGCCGCCCATTCCCATACCTGCTAAAATACCTGCCACTAAACCGACTATAATTAATATGAAAAACATAATAGATTATAGACATAAATGAATAATTTAAGCCCTAAAAATATATTTAAAAAAATACTATACAAAGTTTAAATTATATGATATAATAAACTAGAAATAGGAGAAAATAAATGAGCAATATTGCGATTATTAATTTAGAAGCGAATTTTTTAAAATTGAAAGTATTTAATATGGATTATGCAGAATTTCCTTATCTGATAGAAGAGGTATTAGAGCCAATCGATTTATATGAAGATTTAATAGAATCTAACATGATCTCTACAGTGAAATTTAATTACATATTAAAGATACTAAAAAACTATAAGAAAATGATTAAACAATATAATGTAGAAGAAACTATAGCTATCATGCCACAATACATTCGTGATGTAAAAAATGAAAAAAGCTTTTTCGAGCAGTTAACACTTATGAGCGGTATAAGGTTCAATGTTTTAAATGAACTTACTAAAGCTCAATGTATAGCTAGCGGCGTTAATTTAGGAATTGAATATATGCGCGGAACTATCATCGAAGTAGGGGCTATGGAAACTAGCGTTATTTTCGTGAACAAGAAGGCTAGTTTAAAGCAATTCACCATGCCTATAGGCTCTGTGAATCTGGCTGAAAAGCTGAATTCATCTGCTGGAGAAATAGAAAGCTTTATCTCTGCCATAAAAGAAGAATTAGCGGCTAACTTCACTGTAGACATTTCTGCTATGCATAGCGATATGGAAATGGATAATTATAAACTTATCATAGCTGGAAACTCTGCTATGAATCTAGGAACTATGCTGAAAAAGAGAGCTAAATATTCTTTCGATATTATGAATAATTTCAGCGTAAATAGAAATGATTTCGACACTCTTTATAACATGCTTAAAGAGGCAGGAATCGACGCTACTAAATCTATAAAAGGATTAAACGGTGAAAGATCTAATGTATTCTTTACTAGTTTAACTATATATAAATATTTCTTCGATCTACTTCCTATTAAAGATATTTTACTTACTGATAAAGACAAGATAGAAGGGTATTTAACTAGTAGATATATGGAAACGAACATGGATAAAACGCTACTAGATTTATTAACACTTAGCTCAGATGCTAACTGTAAATATTATAATGAAAGCGTTTATGCAGATAATAAAGTAGTAGAAATGGCTATTAATTTATTTAGAGAAAGTAAAGCTATTCATAGATTCGGAAAAAGCGAACTAAAAATTTTAAAAGCTGCTGCAATATTTGCTAGAAGTGGTAAAAGAATAGGTAATGATATGCTAAGCAAAAAAAGTTATTCTGTAATAATGCAGATACCTGTTAGTGGACTTACTCATAGAGAACATATTCTGGCTGGCTTCGTAATTTTATCTCAAAATTTCCAAGACTTTAATATGTCTGATTGGGTAAAACATAAAGATATTTTAGAAGCAGACGATCTTAATATAGTAAGAAAACTTGCCTGCATTCTGAAAATGGCTATGAGCTTTGAGATGTTTGATTCAGGTGCGATTAATACTATTGATTGTGATGTGTTAGGCGATAGCGTAATCATTAAAACAATTAGTGATGTTGATATTGAAACAGAAAAACGCAGTGCGATGCAAGTAGTTAATGATTTCAAAAAAGCATTTGGAAAAGATTTAACAATATTTTAATTAAGTGCCGTTTTAATGACGGCATTTATGCATTAAAAAGGAGAGGGTATGAAGTGTCCTAGATGTTATGAGAAAATAGACAAGAAATTTAACATGTGCTTAAATTGTCGCCTTAAAACAGAAGAATTAGAAAACAAATCTAATTCTAAGGTGGATCTATATAGAAAGACTGGTAAAAATAGAGAGGTCTTAAAAACTACTAATTTGCCTGTAGAGATAAAGAAAAAACATATGCTATTATGGTCAGGATTGTTAGGGGCTTTCGGCATTCATAATATGATAGCCAAAAACTATCTTAAAGGTCTTTTTCAAATGATTACAACGTTATTTTTCATAATAGTTGCGTCTATAGGGGGCGCAGTTTATAATAGCCTTTATGTGACAGCTCCAGTCTTAGCAGCCATTTCCTTAGTGATAGGATGTATAGATTTCATATTTATATTGTCGAATAAATATAAGTATCCTATTACACTCAGCTAATATATATGCACATATTTGCATATTTTAGCATTTTTATTAATAATTATACATTTTAGGAGTGAAGTATGAAAAGAGTAGTATTAGGTATGAGCGGTGGAGTAGATAGTTCTGTAGCTGCCTATGTCTTGAAAGAAAAAGGTTATGAAGTGATAGGTCTTTTCATGAAAAATTGGGAAGATGATGATGAAAATGGAATGTGCACTAGTGAAGAAGATTATGCGGATGTTAGAAGGGTGGCTAATCTTTTAAATCTTCCATATTTTACTAAAAATTTTAGCAAAGAATATAAAGAAAAAGTGTTCAGCGAATTCATTAGTGAATATGAATGCGGTCATACGCCTAATCCTGACGTGCTGTGTAATCGTGAAATCAAGTTCGGCCCTTTTCTAGATGAAGCTATGAAGATGGATGCTGATTATATAGCTACAGGTCACTACTGTGATATAGAAGAAAAAGAAGGATTTTACTATCTAAAAAATTGTGCAGATAGCAACAAAGATCAAACATACTTCTTATGCTTGTTAAACCAAAAACAACTTAGCAAGGTAATTTTCCCACTAGCTGATATTAAAAAAGAAGAAGTTCGTGAAATAGCGAAAAAACTAGATCTTTCTACAGCTGAAAAAAAAGATAGTACTGGTGTATGCTTTATTGGCGAAAGAAATTTCAGAGAGTTTCTAAAAAATTATCTTCCTATGACTGCTGGCGATATAGTTAATGAAGAGGGCAGAGTAGTAGGAAAACATGATGGACTATTATACTACACTTTAGGCCAGAGAAAAGGGCTAAATATAGGTGGCATGAAAGGTATTCGAGGCGGAAGCTGGTTCGTAATAAAAAAAGACTTGGCTAAAAATGAGCTGATCGTATCCCAAGATGAAAATAAACTATTATCAGATAGTTGTGATGTGGTGAATATAAATTGGATTCCATTTCCACCTAAAGAAGGGGATTTTGAATGTGAAGCGAAATTTAGATATCGTCAACCAAACCAAAAAGTGAAGCTAATTTTAAGCGAGGATAAGTCATCAGCTAAAGTGATTTTCGAAAATGCCCAAAGGGCTATCACGCCTGGTCAATATGCAGTGTTTTATAAAGATGGCTACTGCTTGGGCGGCGGAATGATAAACGACCAAAAAAAATAGAAGGGGAGTCCTTCTATTTTTTTTTACTTTTAATCATTAAATTTCTTTTTCTTAAAGTTATCTGATTTCTTGAAATTGTTAGGTTTTTTATTTCTGTCACCATTTTTATTCTTGCTAAAAGATTTGTTTTTGTCTGAGCCTTTGTTTTTGTCTGAAAATTTATTTCTGTCACCATCTTTATTTTTAGAAAATCTACTATTTTTATCAGTGTTTTTCTCTCTAGAAAACCTACTATTTTTATCAGAACCTTTGTTCTTAGAAAATCTACTATTATTATTTGGTTTTTTATTTTTAAATTTAGTATAGAAATTTTCCATTTCTAGTTCAATTAATTCATCCATATTATTATATTTTTTAGGAGAATTATCTTTTTTAACTGGCTTTTTATTATCTTTTCTAAATCTATTTTTATTTACTTTTTTACTAAATTCATTTTCGTTAACATCTTCAAATTCTTTTATATCTGATTTTTTTGCTTTTTTAAATTTATCTAAGCCTTCTGTTTTACGAATAGGGGCTCCTGCTAAAAAGTATTCATTTATATCTAATCTAAGTTCATCTTCTATTCTATCTAAATGGAATTTAGCTGATTTGCTACCGATGAAGTTGATCGCGCATCCTGTCATTCCCGCTCTACCAGTCCTTCCTACTCTATGCGTATAGAATTCATATGTTTGTGGCAGGTCATAGTTTAATACGTAATCTACATTCTTCACATCTATACCTCTAGCGGCTACGTCAGTAGCTATAAGGATATTATTTTTACCATTTTTTATACTTTCTAAAGTTTTTCTTCTATCTCTTTGACGCTTGTCTCCATGCAGGCTTACTGCATTAATTCCATTGTTTTTAAGCACTTTTTCTAATTCTTCTACCATTCTCTTCGTATTAGAGAATATTATAATAAGACTATCTTTCTTTTCACCTAAAAATCTTAATAAGTTTTTTTGTTTTTGGCCGTATATAAAATATTGGCTGATGTCTGGCGTTTCTTCTTCATGGTTTACATTGATAACTACTGGTTCTTTCATGAAGTCTTTCGCTAGCCTTAGTATAGCAGGGGGCATAGTAGCCGAGAACATTATAGTTTGACGCTTTGGATTAGCTGATGATAAAATTTCTTCTATGTCTTCTTTGAACCCCATATTTAGCATTTCGTCCGCTTCATCTAAAATCACTGATTTTAAGTTTTTTAGTTTCAATGTTTTTCTCTTGATATGGTCAATTAATCTACCTGGCGTGCCTACTATAATTTGTGCGCCTTTTTTGATTTCAGATACTTGTCTATCAAAATTAGTTCCGCCAAATACTGCAGCTACTTTTAAGTCTGCTTTAAACTTGCTTACTTTTCTCAGTTCTTTAGCTACTTGTTCAGCTAGCTCACGAGTAGGGCATACTATAAGCGTTTGGACGAATCTGTCTTCTGCTACAGTCATATCTATAGTAGGCAGTCCGAACGCAAAAGTCTTACCGCTACCAGTTTTACTTTGACCGATGATGTCTTTTCCTTCTAAAATTACAGGCAGAGCTCTCTCTTGAATCTCTGTCATATTTTCTATGCCTAGTTTCTCTAGTGCATTTTTTATGTACTCTGGG
>CAYJMU010000038.1:0-400 GCA_964371605.1 uncultured Lachnospiraceae bacterium | reverse complement strand
CATTAAATTTCATAATTTCTCCTATAAAAACAAAAAGTGAACTAAACGATACGAACGCAGTCCACTTTTCATCATTTCCTCACGATTATATCACACCAGAACTATTAAGTCAAGACATATCTCGACATAATAATTTAAAGTGCTTATAAGCATAAAAAAAATGAAAGTGAATCTTTCATTTAGTTTTTAGCAGTTTTTAAACATTTAGTACAAACGTATTCTTTACTTAATTTACCGTTGATATCAACAGAAATTTTTTGAACGTTAGGTTTACTGTGTTTAATTGTTTTTCTCTTAGAGTGACTTACTTGATTACCTTTAAGTGAGCCTTTACCGCAAATAGCGCATACCTTAGACATATATATTACCTCCTGAAAACTAATTTTTTAACTTTTTTAAA
>CAYJMU010000037.1:0-8751 GCA_964371605.1 uncultured Lachnospiraceae bacterium | reverse complement strand
AAGACAAACTTTAGGGATCAGATTCTTAGTGCTTTTCGCTCAAAAGAGAAGCGACAGAGGTATGGACCTTAAGCTTGCTAACGAAATAGTAGATGCTTATAACAATACTGGTGCTGCTGTGAAGAAGAAAGAAGATATGCATAAAATGGCTGAAGCGAATAAAGCATTTGCTCACTTCAGATATTAATAAATTTAGGCTTTTATTATTAAAGCCAATTCAACTAATTTAAAGGAGAAAAATTATGGCAAGAGAGTTTACTTTAGACAAGACTAGAAATATCGGTATCATGGCTCACATCGATGCTGGTAAAACTACTTGTACTGAAAGAGTTTTATTCTATACTGGTAAAACTCATAAAATAGGCGAAACTCACGAAGGTGCTGCTACTATGGACTGGATGGTTCAAGAGCAAGAAAGAGGTATTACTATCACTAGTGCTTGTACTACTTGTACTTGGAAAGGTTATAACATCAATATCATCGATACACCTGGACACGTGGATTTCACTATCGAAGTGGAAAGAAGTCTTAAAGTATTAGATGGCGCTGTAGCAGTTTTCTGTGCTAGAAGTGGGGTGGAACCTCAATCTGAAACAGTTTGGAGACAAGCTACTAAATACAAAGTTCCTAGAATAGCATTCATTAACAAAATGGATAAAAATGATGCAGATTTCTATAGAGCTATGGAAACTATGAAAACTAAATTAGGAGCTAATCCTGTAGCTCTTCAAATCCCTATCGGTACTGCTGATACGTTTGAAGGCGTGATAGACCTAATAGAAATGAAGGCTGTATATAATGAAGGTAATAATGGTGAAACTATTCGTTTAGCTGATATTCCTGCTGAATATATGGACAAAGCTGTAGAATACAGAGCTAAATTAATCGAAGCTGCGGCTGAATGTGATGATGAATTATTAGAAAAATTCTTCAGCGGTGAAGAACTTACTAATGAAGAAATCAAAAGAGGCGTTAGAAAAGGCGTTATCGATTTAACTATGAATCCTGTTCTTTGTGGAACAGCATTAAGAGATAAAGGTGTTCAACCTCTTATCGACGCTATCGTAGAATTTTTACCTAGCCCGCTAGATATTCCTAGCACTAAAGGTGAAGCTATTCCTAGCGGTGAAGAAGTGGAAAGAAAAGCTGATGACAATGAACCATTCTGTGGTTTAGCGTTCAAGATCGTTACTGATCCATTCGGTATACTTTCATTCTTCAGAGTTTATAGTGGAACATTGAAATCAGGTAGTTATGTATATAACCCTAGAACTAACCAAAAAGAAAGAGTGGGTAGAATCGTGAAAATGCACGCTAATAACAGAAGTGAAGTTAGCGAAATATTTGCAGGTGATATCGCAGCATTAGTAGGACTTAAAGATACTATTACTGGTGATACATTATGTGATGAAAATTCTAAGATTGCATTAGCGGGTATCGTTCCACCAGAACCAGTTATCAAACAAAGTATTGAACCTAAGACTAAAGGCGACCAAGAAAAAATGGTAGCGGCTTTAATCAAATTAGCTAAAGAAGATCCTAGTTTCAAAACTTATACTGATAAAGAAACTGGACAAACTATCATCGCGGGCGTAGGTGAATTACACCTTGACATCATGGTAGATAGACTTAGAAGAGAACATAAAGTAGAATGTAATATCGGTCAACCACAAGTTTCATATAAAGAAACTATCACTGAAGCTGTGGAAGCAGAAGGTAAATACGTTCGTCAATCAGGTGGTAAAGGTCAATACGGCCACTGCTGGATTAAATTAGAACCTAAAGAACCTAAGTTCGGATATGAGTTCCATGATAATATCGTGGGTGGGGTAATTCCTAAGGAATACATTCCAGCTGTTAATAACGGTATAAAAGAAGCTGCTGCTAATGGTATAGTAGCTGGCTATGAAATGGTTGACTTTAGCGTAAGCTTATTCGACGGTTCATACCACGATGTGGATAGTTCAGAAATGGCATTCAAAATCGCTGGTAGTATGGCGTTCAAGGAAGCTGCCAAGAAAGCTAAGCCTGTATTATTAGAGCCTATCATGGCTGTAGAAGTGGAAACACCAGATGAATACTTAGGCGACGTTATCGGTGGATTAACTAGTAGACGTGGTATCTTAAATGGTACTGAAGCTATCGGTGGTTCACAAAAAATTACTGCGGAAGTTCCGCTTTCAGAAATGTTCGGGTATGTGACTACACTTAGAGGAAGCACACAAGGTAGAGGTACATTCTCTATGGTGCCACTTAAATTCGTAGAAGTGCCTAAGAGCATAGCTGAAAAAGTTATTGGCGAAAGAGCTAATAGAGATTAATTAAACAAAAAAATAAATTAAAAAAAATCACATTATAACTCTATTTCACTATTTGAAAAAATTTTAAAAAAAAGTTTGCATTTAGTGAAAAAGCAGTGTATAATAGTGGTGTAATAAATGACATTATGGAGGAATTTTAATATGGCAAAGGCAAAATTTGAAAGAAATAAGCCACACGTTAATATTGGTACTATTGGTCACGTTGACCATGGTAAAACTACTTTAACTGCTGCAATTACTTGCACACTAGCAGCTAAAGGACAATCTGCTGCTATGAAATACGATGAAATCGATAAAGCACCAGAAGAAAAACAAAGAGGTATTACAATCAATACTTCACACGTTGAGTACGAAACAGCTACTCGTCACTACGCTCACGTAGACTGTCCAGGACACGCGGATTATGTTAAAAACATGATCACAGGTGCTGCTCAAATGGACGGCGCTATCTTAGTAGTTAGTGCTGCTGACGGCCCAATGCCTCAAACTAAAGAACACATCATCCTTGCTCGTCAAGTAGGTGTTCCTTACATCGTTGTTTTCATGAACAAATGTGATCAAGTAGATGACGAAGAATTATTAGAATTAGTAGAAATGGAAATCAGAGAATTATTAAGCATGTACGATTTCCCAGGTGATGACACTCCTATCATTAGAGGTAGTGCTCTTCAAGCTCTTAACGCTGCTATTGCTGGTGATGTTGATAGCGCTCCTTGTAAAGCTATTTACGAATTAATGGATGCTATCGATAGCTACATCCCAGAACCAGTTAGAGACGTTGACCAAGCTTTCTTAATGCCTATCGAAGACGTTTTCACTATCACAGGTAGAGGAACAGTTTCTACAGGTAGAGTAGAAAGAGGTGAAGTTAAAGTTGGTGATGCGGTAGAAATCGTTGGTTTAGGTGCTAGAAAACAAACTGTTGTTACTGGTATCGAAATGTTCAGAAAATCATTAGACAGCGCTTTAGCTGGTGATAACGCTGGTATCTTACTACGTGGTATCGACAGAAAAGAAATCGAAAGAGGACAAGTTCTTGCTAAAGTAGGAAGCATCAATCCTCATACTGAATTCACTGCTCAAGTTTACGTTCTTAAACAAGAAGAAGGTGGTCGTCATACAGCATTCTTTAATGGCTACCGTCCTCAATTCTACTTCAGAACTACTGACGTTACAGGTACTATCGAATTACCTGCTGGTGTAGAAATGGTTATGCCTGGTGATAACTTAAACATGGATGTTAAATTAATTTCTGACATCGCTATCGAAGAAGGTTTAAGATTCGCTATCCGTGAAGGCGGAAGAACTGTTGGTTCAGGTGTTGTTTCTAAAATCATTAAGTAATTTAATATTTTTAAATAATAAAAAAGAGTTTGGTTTATCCAAGCCCTTTTTTTATTTTGACTAGTTTTTTTAATTATTTTGTGTTATACTATATAGAGTTAGGAGATATATTTATGTTCGTAGATAAAGTGAAAATTTTTTGTAAAGCGGGTAATGGTGGTGATGGTTGTAAAAACTTCATGCATGCTACTCACGTGATGAATGGTGGGCCTGATGGCGGTAATGGCGGTCATGGGGGTAATATCGTTTTCATAGTAGATGAGGGAATGAATAACCTTATAGATTTTTACTACCAAAAACACTATCGTGCTAAAGATGGTGAAAAGGGTGGCAGAAACAATAAGTATGGTAAAACAGCGGATGATATGTATATCAAAGTCCCTAAAGGCACAGTGGTAAGAGATGCTACTAATGGAGAAATCGTGGCAGATATGGCACTAGTAAAGGACGGCGAGATTAGAGTGCTAAAAGGTGGTAGAGGCGGTAGAGGTAATGCTAGGTTCGCTAATGCTGTAAGACAAGCACCTACTTTTTATGAAACGGGTGAAATCACTAAAGAGTATGAAATCATGCTAGAGCTTAAGACGATAGCAGATGTAGGTCTACTTGGTTTTCCGAATGTAGGAAAAAGCAGACTACTTAGTATTATCACTAATGCTAAACCTAAAATAGCTGACTATGAATTTACTACACTAAGCCCGAACCTTGGGGTAGCTACTATATATGATGATAAAATAATGGTGGCAGATATTCCTGGTATTATAGAGGGTGCGAGTGAAGGAAAAGGCTTAGGCTTCGAATTCTTAAGACATATAGAAAGAACGCGTATGCTTCTTCATGTGGTAGACGGTTCAGGGATTAATGGTAGAGATCCTATAGATGACTTCGAAACTATTAATAGAGAACTCGCTGTCTATAATAAAGAAGTGGCAGCTCTTAAACAAGTAGTAGTTATCAATAAAATGGATTTAGTTTATACGGATGAACAAAAAGATGTTATAAAAGAATTTAAAAATAAATTTGGCGGAGAGTATCCTATAGTTGAAATCAGCTGTGCTACTAGAGAAGGCGTTGATGATCTTATGAAGGCTGTTCATAAAACTCTTCAAACTGTAGAAATAGTAGAAGAGTTCGTAGAATACGACTATAAAATAGATAATATAAACAAAAAAGAATTCCATGTTCAGAGAACTGGTCATGAAAGCTATACTGTTTCGGGTCCATATGTTGATCACTTGATTAGAGGTATAGTCTTAAGTGAGCCAGAAAGTTTCAATTATTTTCAAAGGAGGCTTAGAAATGATGGGGTTATAGATAAATTGACAGAAAAGGGAATGAAAGATGGGGACACTGTTTCAGTGAAAGGTTTTGAATTC
Source organism: uncultured Lachnospiraceae bacterium (assembly GCA_964371605.1). Classification (GTDB taxonomy): domain Bacteria; phylum Bacillota; class Clostridia; order Christensenellales; family UBA1242; genus CAYJMU01. The sequence goes on along the minus strand of CAYJMU010000037.1, from coordinate 3,710 downwards.
ACTTATGAAGAATAATATTAAGGAGGAATTATGGAAAACGCATTAAGAGGTAAACTTAGAAAAATAGCTAATCCGATGAAAGCTAAAGTGCAGATCGGAAAAGATGGCCTTACTGAAAATATAGTTAATCAGATAAAAGTAGAATTAGAAAACAGAGAAATCGTAAAAGTGAAAATTTTACAAAATTGTGATATAGATGCTAGAGAAACTAGTGATGAAGTATGTGCTAAGTTAGGCGCGATGGGCGTATTAGCTGTAGGCGGAACATTCGTGTTATATAAGAGAAGCACTAAAAAAGGTGTGGAGCATATAGTATAAAAAAAGTAGAGATTATATTCTCTACTTTTTTTTAAAGTTTTACACTTCTTCTACTTCTACTATTTTTTCTTCTTTAACTGATTTAGCAGGTTCTACTTCTTCTATTTTTTCTTCTTTCTTTTTGTTAGAAATGAAAGCAGCTTTAAAGCTTTCTTTATCTCTTAAGATAAGAAAAATTTTGTTTAAACATACTAATACAAATGATAGTGAAATTAAAAGTATATATCTTAGTCCTATATACACGCTAGTAGTGCTAGCAAATAAAACCACTAAACATAACATTAAGAATAAGCTCGCGATAGCTAATAATTCCATCCATTTAGTTAAAGCATAATTATCCTTAAATAAACATATGATGCCAGCTAATACTATAGTTAGTAGAGCTATACTATTAATCACTGTAAGTGTGTAGTATAAAATTTCTAGCCATAATAATCCATTCATTACAGGATTAGAAAATGGTATTACAGAAATGATGAAAGTAAGTAGTGCAGTACATAGTAAGAATGTACATAAAAGTTTTTTAGATTTCATAAAATTTCTCCTTTAATATATAGTATAACATTTGAAATAAAATTGCAAGGCTTAAAGTTAAAAAAATAATAGAAAAAAGTGAAATATTTGCTTTTTTTTATAAATTCGTGATATAATTAATATATGAAAAAAAACATAAAAATATTAATAAGCAGCCTAAATTATAATAGTGATTATAAAAAATGCATAGAAGATGTGAAAAATGCAGGTGCGGATTATATACATTTAGATGTGATGGATGGGGAGTTTGTGCCAAATGAAGCACTATCAGCTGAACTTTTAGATAGTTATATAGATCATTCTGATGTTAAGTTAGACGCTCATTTTATGGTTAAAGATATAAAAAATTATTTAAAAGAGTATACTGGGAAGTTAGAGGCTATCACCTTTCATTATGAAGCACTTAGTATAGATGATTTATTAGAAATCAATAAAGCTAGGAAAAGCGGTCAAAAAGTAGGATTAGCCATAGACTTATATACAGATATAAACAATGAACTGATTTCTATATTAGATATTTTCGATATAATTTTGATTATGACTGTCAAAGCATGGAGTGGCGGGCAAAAGTTCAATCCTTCTGCCCTTGAAAAAATCACTGAAGTGAAAGCGCATATTAGAGAGGATTCGCTCATCTATTTAGATGGCGGAGTGAATGAAAGCAGTATAGATTTGATAGCGGACTCTGATATAGATGGCGTAATCATAGGCTCAGCATTTACTTCAGCGATAGATAAATCCGCCTTTATAAAAAATATAAAAAAATCATTGACAAAAGGCAATATTTGATATATAATAATAAAGCATTGTAAAAATAAATCAGGAGGTGAACAAGATGGCTGTTCCAAAGGCGAAAGTCTCAAAAGCAAGGCGTAATTCAAGAAAGGCAAATTGGAAGATTTCAACACCTACTATGATTGAATGTCCACACTGCCACGATTATAAAAAACCACATATGGTATGTAAAAAATGTGGATACTATAATGGCGAAGAAGTAGTTAAAGTATAACTTTTGAGGTATAGGAGAGCTTAAGCTCTCTTTTTTTTACATTTTGGGTATTGATTATTAACTAAAAATATGCTATAAATAGTATATGAAAAAAAGAAATTTTGGGTCTTTAGATTTACAGTATTGTAAAAAATTTAGAAACTACAACGTAGTCACTCCTGACGCGTTTTTCTTTCTAATTTATGATTTATGTGTTAGAAATAAAATATCATATATTAGAAATGATACATTAGTAGATATGATGGAAAAATTTAAAACCATGTATGATAAAAGTAGATTTGTGCTTTTCGAAGATGATTTTAAATTTGAGTGTATTAATGATCCTATTTTTAAATTAACTGTAGATGTGAATAGTGGAGAATTGATAGCGTTTACTCATGATTCATATATCGCTTATAAAAGTATATGTAGAAATTATGAAAAAGAAGTGAAATATGTTAGAGATACTTTCGAAAAATATTTTGAAAAAGGTGAGGTGTTTAAAAGTTTTTTAGGAATTAGTAATAATCAACTTTTAAATAAGGCATTATGTAATCATTATATTACTGATTTAGAAAAAAAAGAAATCGCAGAAAGTGAAATAGAAATGTTAAACTATAGCTATAGCGAAAAAGAAAGAAATATGTAAGAAATTGAATAAAACTTTTTTAATAGGGAATTATAAATCTATTAGGAAGGTTTTTTTGATGAAGAAAGTAAAAATTATAGGACTAGACACATCCCAGCTGCCAAAGTTTTCTGGAGCTGAGATGAAAGAGATGCTTATCAAGCTTAAAAATGGAGATGAAAAAGTTAAGCAAAAATTTTTAGAAGGGAATTTTAGGTTAGTATTGAGCATAGTTAGAAAGTTTAGTAATAATAACCATTCAGCTGATGACCTCTTTCAGGTAGGGTGCGTAGGGCTGCTAAAAGCGGTAAAAAACTTCGATATATCGCTGGATATTCAGTTTTCTACTTATGCCGTACCTATGATAATAGGTGAAATAAGAAGGTTTATTAGAGATCAAAGTCATATGCGTATATCTAGAGGGATCAGGGATGTAGCCTATAAATGTTTAAAGGTGAGAGAGCATATCAGTAAAGTGGAGCACAGGGATGCTACGATAGATGAATTGAGTAGCTGGCTTAATTTACCTAGTAGAGATATTGCTTTTGCGATGGAGGCGATGATAGAACCTGTAAGTATGTTCGAGCCTATATTTAATGACGGTGATGATAATTTAAAAATTATGGACCAAGTAAGTGAAGGCAAAAACTTCGAAGAAAAGTGGATGGAAGATTATGCTATTAAAACAGCTTTCGGGAAACTTAATGAAAAAGAAAAGCAGATATTGACATTGAGATATTATATAGGAAAAACTCAGATGGAAGTAAGTGAAGAAGTGGGTATTAGTCAAGCTCAGGTAAGTCGTTTAGAAAAATCTGCGATAGAAAACATTAGAAAAGAGTTCTAAAGTAGTAAACATTTTCACGCATATAACATATATATAGATTATATAGCGAGGGGATATGGAGACTACTTTTTGCGAACTAAGAAAGAAAGAAGTTATAAATGTAGTCGATGGAAAAATATTAGGCCACATTATAGATATGGTTATATCTACTAGCACCTGTAAAGTGCTAGGCTTTTTAGTCCCTGGTAATCAATCATTTCAACTCTTCAAAAAAAATGATAATATATTCATTCCATATGAGGCTATCATTAGCATAGGTGAAGATGTGATATTAGTGAAATTATGTGATCCCACTCCAAATCATATTTGTAAGGGTGCGGCGCAAGGCGGAAAGGTAGAATAAATTTCCGCATTTTTTTTGCGTATTGAAAAATATTATGATATAATATCATTAT
>CAYJMU010000036.1:0-8752 GCA_964371605.1 uncultured Lachnospiraceae bacterium | reverse complement strand
GGTTATGTTTATAATAATAGCGTGACTGGTTATGCTGGTAGTGTGGTAGCTTATTCTATGGGCGATACTAATATAGAAAATGTAGTGAACAATGCTATAGTAAAATCTAAATTATATGCTGGTGGTGTGGTAGGATTTATATCTGGAAACGCTACTATCGAAAACACTACTAACTATGCTGAAATAGCTGAGTCAGCGGTGACTGGTGGATTGCTAGCTTCTATAGAAGGCGATTTAGAAATCAGAAACAGCTATAACTATGGTTATATTCATTCGTTTAACGCTACAGGTACTCGTGCAGGTCTAGTAGCTTATGTGAACGGCTCAGTAGTGGCTGAAAATAATGTTAATAATGGTGAAGTGAAAATAGATGGCACTACCACCTCGGACTTTTTAGATGCTACAGCTGGTATTATAGGATATGTTATAGATAATGTAGAGCTTAGAAATAACTTTAACTTCGCGACTATTACAGGTGAAGGATACACTGGTGGTATATTAGGTGGTTCTAGAGATGGAAACGCTATAGTAGATAGTAATGTGAATTTAGGTGCTATAAATAGTGATAATGACGCATACGTTGGTGGTATTGTTGGTGGGTTTATGGTAGCTAGCAACACTCAAGGCTATTATAGAGAAAGTGCTATAATTACTAATAATATTAATAATGGAAATGTAAATACACAAGGGTCTATAAATGGTGGTATAGTAGGCACGGTTAACTATTTCGTAAATGTTAGAAGTAGTGGAAACATAAATATTGCTGATCTGATTATTAAGAACGCAGCCTCTTATGCTATATCAGGTATTATTGGCAGAATAGATAGTACATACTTATATGCTGACAGTGATATTAATTTCGGTAATATTACAGGAAGAAATTTAGGTGGATTATACTATCATACTAATGTAGCTGGAAACAATGAAATAACTAATGTTATGAACTTTGGTGATATTACTGGCATAGGAACTAATAACTTTGCTGGCGGCATTCTTGGTAGCAGCATGAGTCATCTAATAGAAAAAATAGATCACGCTTATAACTTTGGTGATATTTACTCTCCATATACTAGAGCGGGCGGTATTATCGGGGAAGCGTATGGCGCTCAGATGAGTAATTCTATCAATTATGGTAATGTGAAAGCAGAAAGTTTTATTGCAGGTGGTTTATCAGGTTATAATTACTTTCCTCACGCAGATAACTGTATAAACTTCGGCGACGTAAGTTCATATGCTTATACTGGTGGACTATATGGCCAAACCACTCACTCTACTACGCTGGCTAATTATGGAATAATAAATTCATTTAATTATGGTAATATTTCATCTAAAAGAAGTGTGGCAGGCGGTATAGTAGGTAGTTCTGGCGCTACAGGTAGAATAGTGAATACTGTGAACTATGGTTCAGTATCAGCTCCAAGATATGTGGGCGGCATCATAGGAATGGTGGAAATGGATAACTATAGGAGTGACAATTGGATAGCTTTAATATCTAATAATGTTAACTATGGTGACGTAGTTCAAGTGCTTGTTCCAGCTGATGAAGTGAATATTTTAACTCTTGCTGATGCTCCAGCTTCTGAAGCTAGAAAGCAGAGATATATAGAATTAGTAGGAACATACAATAATGATACAGTAGGTGGATTAATCGGTTGTATAGATATTAAAGATGCTAATTCTACAGCGTCCATTAGACATTTTAAATTCCAAATGATGGGAAATTTAGATTTCTCTAATAACGAACATATGGTAGGTCTAATAGAGCACGCAGAAGAAGCTAATGTAAAAGATGTGGTAGGCGGATCTTATGCTGGTAATGAACTGGTTATAGCTAATAACCATTCTATCGGTGATGGAACTTCTACTTCGTTTGCTAATACTATTGGTGCTGTTCATCCAGTAAATCATGAAAGTTTAGCAGAAGATGCTGTGATGAAGGCAGAACTTGAACCGTTCATGATGGATAATACTTACATTTCATTAGCAGATTATGAAGCTGATACAGATGTTAGTCTTATCAACAAATCTACTAGTTATGAAGTTGTAAACTTAGGTAATACTTTCATTCATGACTGGGCTAAGTCTATAAACAATGAAGTATATAACGCTGATAAAAATTCAGAATATATGACAGTAAGATTCCATAAAAATGGAGCGACTACTGGTGACGTGCCTAGCATGCTTATAGTAGAAAAAGATGAAGCTTATAACTTCCTATCTACTAATACATATGGTGATGAATTAAAGAATGCTACTAATGAATCATTTAGAAATTGGGCTCTTAATGCTGAAGGTACTGAACTTTTAAGTACTATAGATGAAAATAGTGTCACTATAGATTTATATGCTATATTCGATGTAGCAGCTTACAGAATAGAATTCGATACTGTTTACTATATAACAGGTGATGAAGATAACAAAAATGAAATCAACAAAAACTATGTCACTAAAGGTGGTGTTTACAATAGTGGTGAGCTGGAAACTGTAATAGGTAGCGCGGCATTCTTAGATGCTAACTACAGATTAAGCAGTGCTTTAGATAGTAATATCGCTAGTACATATACTTTCGCTAGATATGAAATCTTTAATCCTAATACTGGATTATACGAAACATTATCGACTACGAATGATGTGGCTATAGGTGGAGTAAATGTTTTACCAGAAAACTTCCCTGACTATGTAAATGGCTTAAATGTTCAAATTAGAGCGGTATATTCAGTGCCTGCTGGCGTAAGCAGAGATGTGAATGTTAGCGGCGTTGGGGTATCACAAGTAATAGTGAATGATAGAGTTTTAGCTAATGGCGTCGGTGAAGCAGCTCAAGGAACAGCGGTAATCGAAATCAAGCCTGTGAATGAGTTTTATGAAATCGCTAATTTAGAAGTTAACAATGCTCCATTTACTAACTATGTAGTGGATGCAGACGGAACTATTACATTCATTGTAAATAGCGCAGACACTATTAATGTAGTGGCTAACTTCCAAAAGAAAACTTATGACATCGTTTTAGGTGCAGTGAATACAGATGGTCATGCTATCTTAAATGAAAACTTAGCTGATATGACTGATGAACTAGTGTCTTCTACTTCATTAGAGGTAGCGAGCATAGGTGAAATATTTAGCTTAAGCGTGCATGACACTTTAGACTATAGATATTTAGGCTATAAGATAAATGGTCAGTTATACACAGCTGATATCGCGTTCGATTACAATTTCTTGAAATCATTAAATTTAGAAGATGGTGATATCATAAACATTGAAGCGGTATTCGTTAAACAATACTATGTAAATATTAATACTTCTACAGAGCTTGGTGATTTCTCTATCACTTATGTAGATCAAACTACTGGACAAGTGGTTTCTGGAACTAATTTATCTAACATTATGGTAGATGAGAAAACAGATGTGACGTTTATTTTCTCTCCTGATGCAGGGTATAATTTAGGAACAGTTTATAATAACTACATGCCAGCTACTGTAAATGGTGTAAACTATACTATTTCTAGTATAGATGAAAATAGCATCATAAATTACCAATGGAATGCTAGAAATTTTGCTTTAAATATCGAATTTTTAGATGAAAAAGGAGAGCCAGCAGATATTGATATGAATTCAATAGTGTTGAATGCATATGATGCAGGTGGCGCAGAAGTAGATGCATATGGTGATATCCAATCATTATACATGTTCCAATTCGGAATCAATAAAGAAGCATTATTCGGATATAGATTCGCGGGTGCAGAAATATATGACTTCGAACATGGCGTATGGGAAAAAATCGAATTCTTCAATGATTTAAGTGCAGTTTATACTGTAAATGCAGAATACATTGAAAAATTTGCTAATGAAGATGATGAAAACAGAGTTAGATATAACTTCGTGAAAACTTATAAACTAGACCTTACTGAAAACGAAGACGCGGGTGAAGTTATAGTTAAAGTGGACGGAGAAATAGTAGAGAAAGCTACTTCTTATACTTTAGATAGAGGAGCGGTAGTGACGGTAAGCGTTGACGCTGATAAATATTATTCTTATAATGGTAGCGAAGAAATAGTGATAGATACTATTACTATGGATAGCGACAAAGGTTTAAATATTAACTATGAAGAAATAAGTTATACTTTAAATGCTACTGTTAGCGGGAAACATGAAGGCGAATTCGAAAATGAATTAAAAACAGCGGCTATCGGTGATACTGTAGTATTTAACTTCACTCCAGGAAGTATTCATAAAATTAGTGACTGGACTATCAATGGAAAAGCTTTAACTGAATATGATAATATTTTTATAAAAGATGAAACTGTAATGATAGAAATTACTGAAGAATTCTTAAATACTGTAGGCGTTACTAATGGTGCGATAGTATTAAAGAATGAAATCACTACTACATTACAAGATGGAATCTTATACTCTATCATATTCGTTCCTACTCTACTAGCTTTAAGTGGATTGTTAACACTTTACTTTATAGCTAGAAAGAAAAAACTTGCTAAACATCAAGTGGAACTTGAAAAGAAACTTGCTCAAGCAGGCGTAAGAATGAATATATCTAGTAGCCTTAAAGATTTAAAAAAATAATTTAGTTATTTAAAAAAATGAAAGAGAATATCTTTCATTTTTTTTGCTTTTTTAGCTATTATATTTGCAAACGCTATTCATTATAGTTATAATGGGTAAGGAAAGAAAAAGGAGAAAAGTATGACATTTTTTATTAAGAAAATCAAAATGAAAGAAGTGGATGGAAAAGAAGAGATAGACGAATTAGTAGTCACAAGTATGGGTGATAACAATGAAAAGGTTTGCTCTAAGAAGGAAATTATTTTCGCTATGAATTTAGGGAGAACTGTATATACTATGGTGAAAGGCGTGAATGGTGAAAAGGTGAATCTCGTAGCAGGAACGCATTTAAGAATAGATCAACAATATCTTTTAGTAGATGATATAGGAGATGTGGAAAGATATTAAAAAAAAACGGACAGCTGTCCGTTTTTTTTAAAGCTTTTTCGCGAGAATGATATATTTTTCATAAATGCTTTTCATATGCTCTTCATTCACATTATCTAGGCAAGTGTCTATATCCATCCATGTGATATCACTATTTTCTTCTTCTGCTATTCTGTCGTCTTTTTCATCAGCTTCGAAGATATAGGTAATGTTCAGGTGGAGGTGAGCTGTGATGAACTTTCCTTTTTTAAAGTGACTATTCACAGGCATATTCTCCAGTCCCGCTATGCCGTCACTGATTAGTTTGAAATTAGTAAGACCGCTTTCTTCAGTCACTTCTTTTTCACATACTTCTAATAAATTTTCATCACCATCTGCATGGCCGCCCAGCCAGCCCCAGCTATCATATAGATTGTGATAAGCAAACAAAATTTTGTTTCTATCTTTATTAACTATGATTGCACTAGCGCTCATATGTGCAATATTACAATTTCTGTGAAAGATATTTTCATATCTTAGCATATGTTCTATTATGAAATCTTTGTCAATTTTTTCTTGCTCGTTATAAGGGGTATGATTTTTAATTTCATCTAATATTTTCATTTTTTACCTCAATCTTATTATATCATTTCATAACATTATAGTAAAGTGATAGAAAATAAAAAAAGCAAAGAGGCTTTGCTATAATTCTATATTTATTAAGTGAGAGTCCGATGCGGGATATTAGTAATAATAATGGTGTTCCCAAGAGGACTCGTAATAAAGCAGTGCAGCTAGCTGCCAGCGTAATCCACGAGAGAAGCGAGTGTACCGTAGGTGAGAGTCCGATGCGGAATATTAGTAATAATAATGGTGTTCCCAAGAGGACTCGAACCTCTGACTACCCCTTAGGAGGGGGTTGTAATATCCACTTTACTATGGGAACATTTCAAACATATTCATATTAACACAATGAGTCACTTTCTGCAACTATTTTATATCGCTAATTTTTTACAAATATTTTATTCTATACTTTAATAAACTATTATATAGTATTAGTTTGATATATCATTCTTTTCTATGAAAGGTGGTTTAAGTGATAGAAAAGATAGAAAAAAAAGCATTGTTATTAGGCTTTATAGGTAATTTATCATTAGCTCTGCTTGGGTGGGGGATGTTTCTATATACCAGAATGGACGCATTATTTTTAGATGCGGGATTTTCTTTCGTGGCAGCTATGAGTTCACTGCTGGCTATATTTATTTCAAGGCAAGCAAGTAAAAAAAGCAATTCATTTTCTACAGGGTCACATGTGCTGGCTCCCATTTACGCATTTTTTAATCAATTAATTAGTTTGACTATAGTGGTTTCTGTATCCTCAGCTAGTATTTTTAAATTATTTAAGTTTTTTTCTTCAGGAGTAGGCGAGCCTGTTAAGATAGACTTTATGTTATATTACTCGATAGTAGTGAGCGTCATTAGTTTTTTGCTTGCGGTGATGTATGCTAAGGCTTATAAGAAAACTAATCAGCTAAGCAATATTCTAGACGCTGAAAGAAAAACTGTGCTCATTGATGGTATTATGTCTATAGGAATAGGTATAGCTGTAGGCGTATTAGCTCTGGTAGATATAGATTCTAATTTAGGATATTTTCATTATATAGCAGACCCAGTGATATCACTCTTTCTAGCACTTTTCACCATAAAAGAACCGGTAAAACTACTAAAGAAAAATTTCTTAGAAATAGCCAATGCCTTAGTGCTAGACAAAAATATAACTACGCCAATACTTGCGGATGTAAAAAAAATGCTGCCCAACTACGCACAGCTAAAGCGTTGTCATGTGAGAAAAATAGGAAGCTTATTCGTGGTAGATGTGTATTTCAAGTATGCTAAAAATCTTATTAATATAGGAGAAATGAATAATTCGAAAGCAAGACTTGAAAAAAAATTAAAACATCAATATATGCATATCATGATTAACTATCTTCCTGAATAGAAAAAAGCCGCTTCTCGCGGCAATTTTCATTTAGATTGAAGTAGGGTGACAGCTGTCATATTCACTATATCAGCTACCGAACAGCCTCTGCTCATATCATTCACTGGCTTATTAAAGCCTTGCATTATTTGGCCAATAGCATGAAGATTAGTAAACCTTTCTATCAGTTTATAGCCGATGTTTCCTGATTCTAAACTAGGGAAAACTAAAATATTAGCTTTTCCAGCTACTTTGCTATTAGGAAATTTTGATTTAGCCACGCTTTCTATTAATGCAGCATCTAACTGCATTTCGCCATCAAAGTCATAGTCTGGCTTTTTCTTTTTTAGCTCTAACACTGCATTTTTTACATTCTGAACTAGCGGATGATCTCCGCCGCTACCATTAGTAGAAAATGACAAGAATGCCACTCTCGGCTCTAACTTAGCTATGCTTCTAGCTGTGGCAGCAGTAGCGTGGGCTATGTCAGCTAGGTTTTTAGCATCAGGAAGTATATTTAGTGCGCAGTCAGTGGTGAATAGCACATTGTTTTCGCCAAAGCCTAATTTATCAGTGCCCATAAACATTACAGATGAAGATACTATCTTTATATCTTTTTTAGTCTTGATAATTTGAAGGGCAGGTCTAAGAAAGTCTGCTGTAGAGTTTTCCACTCCTCCCACCATACCGTCAGCGTGCCCCTCATGAAGAAACATAGTAGCGAAATAAAATGGGTGAAGAATTAGCTCTTTGGCTTTTTCTAAATCTATTCCTTTTGCCTTTCTTAAAGTGTGAAGTTTTTTAGCTAATTTTTCGGTAAGCGGGTGAGTAGCGGGATTAACTATCTCCACTTTAGCTTTCAGCTTATCATTTATTTTAGATTCATCTCCTATTAAAACTACTTTACATAATTTTTTCTTTATGATGTCTAAAGCTGCGGACTGCACTCTTTCACTTTCTCCCTCTGGAAAAATAATAGTCTTATCCATATTTTTAGCGTTTTTTATTAATGTCTTTATAGTCATGAAATACTCTCCTAAATTAAATATATACCATTATAGCAAGTTTTATGTTTTATGTCCTAATATTATTAAAAAAATAAAAATATTTATCAACTAAAGTGTTGACAATACGCATAAGCAGTGATATAATAAGCGTATTATATACACATAGAGATAAAGGAGAAGTAATGAGGTTAACATTTCTAGCGCCATCAAGTTATGGAAAGGATACAGCTGTAAAACTGCTAAAAGATATTTATAATTTAATTGATATAAAAATAGGTGAGCCTCTATATGAATTACAATCCACCTTTTATAAAAAAATAAATTGCGATATGAAAGGTGAACAAGATGGCGAACTTTTACAGTTTTTTGGAGAAAAGATAAGAAAAGAAAATGCTACATATTTAACAAATAATTTTTTAGAAAGGTTAGAGGCAGCGGAAAAATTAAACTATTCAATTATAACTAATAGTGATGCTAGAATGCCTGATTTAATTACCTTAGAAAAACTTGGCTTTATTTTTATTAAAATTAATGGCAAGGCACGAGAGCGAAAAGATCATACTAAAAGTAATGAAAAACATGCTTTAGAAATTCATAGTGAAATAGATTTTGATTATGAAGTAGATAATTTTGGAAGCATAGATGAGTATAAGGATAATCTTATAAATTTAGTTAAAAGGATAAAAGAAGATGAAAAAATGTTATATAGTACCAGTTCAAAAAATATGTAATTCTAGCTGCGTTTTTTGTATTTCAAAGGCAAGAAAATATAATAAAAATATAGAATTTATGAATATAAATGAGGATTTCATTAACCGAATAAAAACATTAAAAAAAGCAGGGA
>CAYJMU010000035.1:622-8903 GCA_964371605.1 uncultured Lachnospiraceae bacterium | reverse complement strand
CTACCTGCCACTTGGGTAATTAACTGATATGTCCTCTCGCAAGCTCTAAAATCAGAAAAATTCAGTGCTTGATCTGCATTCAAAATTCCAACTAAAGTCACTGATGGAAAGTCATGCCCTTTAGCAATCATTTGAGTCCCTACCAAAATACTAGGTTTAGTATTTTCAAACTCGCTTAATATATTCACGTGCGCACTTTTAGTAGAAGATGTATCATTATCTAATCTGAACACTTTCACGCCGCTAAACATATCAGTCAGTTCTTTCTCTATTTTCTCTGTGCCAATGAATCCTTCCTTTATGCTCTTAGAATTACATTTCGGGCATAAATCTAACATAGAATATCTTTTATTACAATAATGGCATTTTAGGGCATTGTCTTCTTTATGATATACTAGACTAACATCACAATCTTCACATTTAGCCACATAACCACAATCTTTACATTGAACAAAGCTAGCATATCCCCTTCTGTTTAGAAACAAAATGGCTTGCTCTTTTTTATTTATCACTTCTTCTATAGATTTTATTAGCTCGCGGCTATAGATGCTAGTATTACCAGCTCTGGTTTCATCTAGCATATTTACTACGCTGAATTCTGGGAGCGCGTCTTCATTCACTCTAGTAGGCATCTCTATAAGCTGAAACTTTCCATCTTTAGCTCTTTGGAAAGAATCAATGCTAGGAGTAGCGCTGCCTAATACTAATTTAGCATTATAAATTTCTGATATTTTTTCAGCTACTATGTGAGCCTCATATCTAGGATTAGACTCGCTAGAATAACTACTGTCATGCTCTTCATCTATTATAATGATGCCGATATTTTTAAGCGGGGCAAATATTGCACTTCTAGCACCTATGACTATTTTTACTTCACCGGATGCTATTTTGTTCCACTCGTCATATTTTTCGCCATCGCTCAGTCCACTATGAAGAACGGCGATATTTTTCCCAAACCTGCTATAGAAGTTTTTATACATTAGTGGAGTGAGCCCTATCTCAGGCACTAGCATGATAGCTGTTTTGCCTTCTTCTAGAACGCTTTTTATCACCTGCATATACACTTCAGTTTTACCGCTGCCAGTCACGCCAAAGAGTAGCGATGGCATTTTAGCAGAGAGTATTTTTTCTTTAGCTGCATTTTGGGAATCGTTCAGCTTAAACTCTTCTTTTTTCTCAAATATGAAATTTTTAAAAGGATCTCTTTCATTTTTTTCATACACTAGAGAAATAATATTTTGATATTTAGTGATAATGTTAGCAGGAAATTCGCTTTTTAAAACTCGCTCACCTGCATTAAGCTTTTCTAGAAAGGCTTTCATATTTTTAGCATTACTTTTAACTAATGAAATTTCTTTTTCATAGTCAAAATTTTCATTTTTTTCTACATAGACTTTACTGCTTTCTTTAACTTTATTATTTCGAATTTGGGCAGGAATAAATAATCTAAAAACATCTATTTTTCTCAAATTATATTTCTTCACTAAAAAATCAAGAAGCATTAATTTCTTTTCATCTACATATGAAAATTCATCTTGCAACTTGATTATGCTTTTCAGCTTAGCCATGTCATAAGTAGAAGTATCTTTAATTCTGGTGCAAAACCCCTCTACATAGCGGTGAGCGAAATTAACTAGAACTCTATGTCCAAGCTCTAGCTTCATTCCTTCTGGCACTATGTAGTCGAAAACTTTGTCAACGCTATCAGTGCTTACATCTATTATAATTTCAGCTATCATTATTTCTTAATAAGTAATATTTAGAAAAATTAAACTTCTTCGTCTATCACTACAGTTCCTTCGTATATTTCTCTAACGGCTTGATTTAATTCTTTTTCGCCATCTTTGATTTCTTTTTCGATATTATCTTTTTGAATAAATTTAGCTCTTTTAGCGCTCAAGATGCAAAGTTTATACTTGTTGCCTACTTTTTCTGCTAATTCTTCATTCGGTGGTAATATTAACATAATTTTATCTCCTTTTTTATATTTATAATTTTATCATACATTTATAATTTAATCAAGTTTATTTAGCTTTTAATTCAGTTATTAAAAGTTCATTCACTAGTGTTGGATTAGCTTTCCCTCTTGATTCTTTCATCACCTTACCTACTAAATAGGCAAGTACCTTTTCGTTTCCGCTTAGGTAATCATTAACTGCTACTTCATTTTCTTTTAGTACTACATCGATGATTTTTTTAATATCATCACTATTACTGTTTTGGATAAGGCCTAAACTTTCTGCTAGCTTTAAAGTATTTTCTTTACTCTCATTTTTCCAAATATGTTCAAATAGCGTTTTTCCAGCCATAGTGCTAAGCTTTCCATCATTTACTAAAGAAATGATTTCTACTAATGTTTTTTCATTAACATTTATAGCATCTTCATCAATTGTATTATCTTTCATCAGCCTTAATACGTCGCTTAAAATCCAATTACTAATCGCTTTAGGTGTATCTAAAAGTTTCACGCACTCTAAAAAGTAATTAGCTATACATTTTTTAGAAAGTAAGATATCAGTATCAAATTCAGGTAAAGAATATTTTTCTAATAACAATTTCCTAAGTTCATTAGGAAGCATAGGCATTTCATTTTTTATGCTATTAATATATTCATCGCTTATTTTAACATTTAAGAGATCGGGCTCTTTAAAGTATTTATAATCATTAGCCTCTTCTTTAGATCTTAATGAAAAATTTTCATTTTTATTATCATCCCACTTACGCGTTTCTTGAATGATCTTTTCGCCTTTTTCTAAAAGCTGAGTTTGACGCGATACTTCATAGCTGATCGCCCTTTCTATAGCTTTATAGCTGTTTAGATTCTTCATTTCTGTTCGCGTTCCGTACGTGCTGCTGCCTACCGGTCTTAAACTGATATTCACATCACATCTAAAAGATCCCTTATCCATACGGCAATCACTCACGCCTAAATAAGAAAGCGTTTGAGCTATATTAGATAATGCCGCAGTCACTTCTTGTCCGCTTCTAAGATCAGGCTCAGTCACTATTTCCATCAGAGGAACGCCAGCACGATTAAAATCTATATAGCTTTTCATATTGATTTCATCGTGTATGTTTTTACCTGCATCTTCTTCAAGGTGAATATTGTTTAATCTTAAAACTTTTTCTTCCCCATTTAGAATATAATGAACTTCCCCTTTTTCGCAAAAGGCTTTTTCAAGCTGACTGATTTGATAGCCTTTGCTAAGATCAGGATAATAATAATTTTTCCTTTCCATGATCCCGATTTCATTTATATTGCTACTAAAAGCTAGCCCTGACATGATTACATATTTCACTGCTTTCTCATTCAGCGTAGGTATAGCGCCAGGCAAGCCCAGGCATACAGGACATACATTAGTATTCACGTCTGCTTTGAACTCGTTTTTACAATCACAAAAACATTTAGTCTTGCTGTCTAGTTCAGCGTGAATTTCTATGCCGATAACTGTTTCATATTTCATAGCTAACTCCTTTCTTTAGTTTATGTGCAAAGTTAATTATTTCATCTTCACAAAATTCCTTGCCTACTATCTGAAGGCCTATTGGTAATTTTTTGCTATCTGTTCCGCAAGGGATGCTAATAGCTGGTAGCCCTACTAAATTCACAAATACAGTGAATATATCTCCTAAATACATTTCAAGAGGGCTGCTAGTCTTGTCCCCTATTTTATATGCGGTAGTAGGAGTGGTAGGAAGCACTAGTATATCTGCCTTTTTATATATTTCTGCCATTTTATTTTTTAGATATTGTCTTATCTTTCTAGCTTTATTATAGTATGCGTCGAAGTATCCACTGCTTAACACGAAGTTTCCTAGCATTATTCTTCTTTTCACTTCTTTTCCAAAACCTTCATTTTTACTATTGATATATAAGTCTTCTAGCTTTTCACTATCTTTAGAGCGACTGCCATATCTCACGCCGTCATACCTTGATAAATTGCTGCTAGCTTCCGCGCTAGATATTACATAATATACAGGTATAGAGTATTCTAAAAAGTCTAGATTTACAGGAACTATTTCCGCACCTAACTTTTCATACTCTTTTATACTGCCCTTAATAGCAGACTTAATTTCTTCATTTTCAAGTTTCTCTACCAGATCATAATCAAAGGCTATTTTCCTTCCTTTTATATCAGCGTTTTTATTAGCAGAAAAGTCTTTTACAATAGCTTTACTAATAGTGTTTTCGCGTATGTCATCACCAGCTATCACTGATAATACTAATCCTGCATCTTCTGCCGTTTTAGTTATAGGTCCGGCTTGATCTAAACTGCTAGCAAATGCTACCACGCCATATCTGCTCACTCTACCATATGTCGGTTTTAAGCCCACCGTTCCACAAAAGCTAGACGGCTGGCGTATACTTCCGCCGGTATCTGTTCCGATGCTGAATGCTGCTAAATCTGCAGCTACCGCTCCTGCGCTGCCACCACTACTGCCTCCAGGCACGTGATCAGGATTTAAAGGGTTTTTAGCTACTTGAAAGGCTGAGTTTTCAGTAGTTGACCCCATACCAAATTCGTCCATATTAGCTTTAGCTAAAAGTATAGCACCCGCATCTTTCAGCTTCTTCACTAAAGTAGCGTCATATGGGCTGGTGAAATTTTTCAGAAAATTACTACTGCATGTAGTTTTATGGCCAAGAGAATTAATATTGTCTTTTAGGATGTATACCACGCCTTCTAATCTGCCTAGTTTTTCTCCATTCTGTCTTTTTTCATCACTTAAAAGGGCTAGCTTTTTAGCTTCATCATAATACACCTCATTGATAAGCCCTAAATCTTTTTTTAGGAGAATATTTTTATGATAATATTCTACCAGTTCTAAGCTAGTAGTTTCTTTATTTTCTAGCATTAGTAAAAGTTCACTAATACTTTTGTTTTCTAAACTATTTTTCATCACTCTCTCCTATTCTATTATTAGCGGCACCACAAATGCACCACGCTCAAAGTTTTCTGACATCTTTCTTAATTCTTCAGCAGTAAATTTTTCATTATGAATTTCCTGACTGTCATCCTTTCTAAGTTCAGTCATAGCGTCTAATACTTTTTCTTCTAAAACTATATCGTCTATATTAATGTCATTCATCTTTTCTATATTTTTAAGTATATCATTGAAATCACCTATAAATTTCATTTTCTCTTCTTCTGTGAAGCTTAATTTGCTCAATGCAGCTAAATGGTCTATCATTTTCAAATCTATCATATTTTTCACCTCGTTTTAACAATTTATTTTATCATAAAATTAAAAAATTTGCAATAAAAAACCAAACACATTTTTATGTTTGGCTATTATTTTATATTATCTTCATACACAATACTGTCACATCGTCAGGAAGAACGCCATTATTTCTTCTTTTCCCTTCTTCAAGTAGTGCGTCTGCTAAATCTTGAGGATTGATTTTTTTGAAGGTGTCTACGTAAGCTGTTATCTCATTTATGCTTTTGAAAGCTTCTAAAAGTCCGTCGCTAAACAGTAGTATCATCTCACCTTTACCTATGATTTGCTTAACTATAGTAGGCTTGATTTCTTCTAAAATGCCAAGGGGCAGAGAACTGGCTTTCACTGACTCTATACCATTTTTTCTGAGAATAAGGCCTTCTACGCCACCTATTTTTATGAAGTCTATCATGCCGGTGTGTAAGTTTAATACTGCTAAATCTAAGGCAGAAAACACATCATCGCTAGCAAGAGATAAAAGCCTGTTAGTACTACTAAGAATGATTTCATTATTAAATCCTACCTTATATAAATTTTCTATGAGGCTGATAGCTAGTTCGCTACTCTTGTTCGCATTTTTGCCACTACCCATTCCATCACATATAGCTAAAAGGACTTTGTCATCGCCGATTTTAAGCACGCTATAAGTGTCTCCGCTGACAGAATTACCGCCCTTAGGTTCGCCGCTCATGCCGCATATTACACCGAAGCTGGTAGCTACTTTTAGTGAAATCAAATTAGTAAATTCATTTACCCTTTCATTTTCATAGATTTTCATTTTCTTGCCGCAAAGCTTGCTACAAATTTTCTCTACTTTTTCTTCATTATCTTCTAGATTAGTAAGAACTATAGTGATTTTGATTTCACCTGAGTTTTCTCGGTATACCACTGCTTCATTAGCCGTGATGTTTATGAATTTCAATTCCTCCATCAAATCTCTTTCAAAAGTGCTATCAAATGATACATTCGCTCTCACTTCTTCTGATAAATCTTTTAATAATCCTGCCACTCCTAACATTTCTTCACCTAATAAGAACTTGCTTTTGTCTAGATTGATTATATTACTAGCATATGTCTTATAGCTAGTAAGAAGCTGATTGATTCCATTGATTATGATATTGATTTTTATGCAATTGCTACTAAAAGCACTCGGCACATCTAAAATGTTTACCTTCCCTCTTTTTAGTCCGATTTCTACTATAGTGTTTAAACTTTCTGTAGTGCTTTTGCTAAGTTTTCGATAGCATTTATTGCGCTCAGGACACTGACCACAAACTTTCTCCATCACTTCCCCAATTAGCATTTCTTTAGCTTCATCTTCAGGAAGAACGCCCTTGATCATTTTTTTGAAAACGCCATTCATTTCATAGAATATGTCACTAAGTTCTAGCATTTTTTTACATAATCCATCTCTACTTCTATTTATGATATTTCTTACTGCAAATTCATCTTTATTGTCATTAAAAATATTAGTAAATAAATTAAACTTTCTTACATTAAGAAGTAAGAAGATTAGCACGCCAAATAAAACAGGAAGGAAATCAAATATAGTATAATTGCCATAAAGTTTAAAGTATAATCCACCTATCAGTTCTGCTATGATGATAGCTAAGCACATAAAGTGTCTGTCGCGACTTTTAAAAGGAACGGAGAAAAGAGCGAGCAAGCTATAAGCTGTGATGAAGTCTACATTTCCACTATTTAAGGTGCCGCCTAGCCCAATGGCCGCCCCGCATGCTATGCCTGTGCTACCGCCAAAGTAAGCTGAAAACAGTATAAATGTGACCGCAAACACCTTCAGTAGACTAATGTCAAATATGCTGAAATTACTTAGTCCGGCTGCTAATACTAGCATCAAAATAGCGCCGCCTAGCTTTTCATCGAGAGTAAGATTTTTTAATTTAGTTTTAAGAAATACTGCATCTATAAATTGAATGGTTGCCGCTGAAAAAATAAGAGTGATGAATATCAATAAAAATGAAGAAAAAATATTTCCATTATCTATTTTCAAATATGCAGGAAATAGCGATGCCAGCACTAGATATAATAGTAATAGCCATTTAGGAAATTTAAGATTAGTCTTAGCGTGTAAAATCAGCATTAACCCGCCTACTATTAAGCTAGCACCTAGCGTAATACAATTGTGAATAGTAAGGTCTAAAAATAATGTCCCTAATAAAAGTGCTATAGAATGAACAGTATATTTTTTAGAACACCAAAGCATTATGAGAAATAGTGCGATGTGAAAAATTTGCGTTTCGCCATTTATGGTGGCAGAGTATGCTAAAAAGTATACTCCTGTCATAATTAATATGTAAGTTAAATTTAAAATCAAAATATTACTCTTTTTCATATTTTGATTTTACCTTATATTTTTAGCTGAAAAATAAGATAGAATGCAGAAAAAAAGCGAAAATTAAAATTAATTAACTTCCACTTCTTTTATAGTAAAATAGATATTGTTGGGCATAACCTGACAAGTGACTGAATTTATCAATCAGTTTTTTACGCATAACGCCTCTATCTTTCGCCTCTCCTAAATTTAAATCATAATATACTTTTTCTATCCAAGTATCTACAGGAAAGACTTTCATTTTATGATAGCCAAAGAGCATGATGCAGTCAGCTACTTTTTCCCCCACCCCTTTTAATTTTAGCAGTCTGCTCTGAAGAGCCGTTTCATCTAGATCGACCCACGATGAATAATCTTCAGTTTTAAGAAGCCTGACAGTATCATAAATATACTTAGCTCTATACCCTAGTCCTATGCTCTTTAATTCTTCAAGGCTAGCGTTTAATAATTCATCTAGCGTGGGAAATGCGTGATAGCCATTCATTTTTTTACCATAACTTGTAGATAATTTTTCTATGATAGATTGAATTCTTTTGATATTATTATTAGCGCTAATTATGAAGGATATTATCATTTCGAAAGGATCTTGATTAAGTATCCTTATTCCAGACCCGAATTTAACGCTATCATCATTCACCCCTAAAGACAGCACTTCTTTTTTAATATTTTTGTAATCAGTTTTCAGATCGAAAAAATTAATGAAAA
>CAYJMU010000035.1:0-612 GCA_964371605.1 uncultured Lachnospiraceae bacterium | reverse complement strand
ATATCGCTATTTTCGACTTCTATGGTATAGTGCTCATCTTTTTTAATTATCGCTTTTTTATTTAAGCTGTAAAGCGTAAAAAAATCAGCATATTCTTCATATCTAAAAAATTGACCACACTTTAAAATATGGTCTATATTAAAATCAGATTTATCTAAAATTCTAATTTTATTACCATCTACTTCATAAATCATTTTCTCTTCCCCGCTCTATTAAAAAAGCTAGCTTTTGCTAGCTTAGTTTATTATTCTGCTAATTCTGGATCATTTTCCATTTCTTCAAGTTCAGCTTTATAACTACCTTTTAAGCCAGTTTTTTCTGAATTGTCAAATTTATGAGATTTGATTTGAGCCTTGATTTTGTCCACGCACACATCAATATTAGCGTATGAATCATAACTTTCAGCCTTTGCTGTAAATTCAGCCTTTCCTGATTTAAGATTAATACTCATTTCATGTTTGTTATTTTCTACAGCATAACGAACAGTAGCCTCGCACTCAGCTCTGAAAAATTTTTCTAACTTGTTTAATTTTTTAGCTAATTGCTCATTTAGAGCTAACGAGTCATGCTTTCCAGCGATAAAGTTTATATTCATAATTAAAATCTCCTTTT
>CAYJMU010000034.1:962-9277 GCA_964371605.1 uncultured Lachnospiraceae bacterium | reverse complement strand
GTTTTTTCTGTGTGCGACGATGATCTAAAATAGCTAGAAACTCTATTTTTTAGATTTTTAGCCTTACCTATATATATAATGCTATTTTTCACATCTTTCATAATATATACGCCACTGCTACTAGGCAGAGCTAAAACTTTTTCCTTAATATTCATACTAATATTATACCACTAATTTTCTAAAATTCAATTATAAGATAAATAATAATAGAAATATTGTAAAAAAATGACGATAACCGTCATTTTAAATTATTCTAGCGAACATTTTTATTTTTCGCACATTATTTTTTATCAAAAAGCTATTCCCATGCCCTGGAAATGCCTCATTAGAATCGAGCTCGTTAAATTTCAATAAACTTTCTTTCATTTTTTCTCTATCACTATTATAAAAATCAGTTCTACCTATAGCACTGTCAAAAACTAAATCTCCGCAAAAAGCATTCTCTCCTATTACATAAACCATAGAACACGGACTATGACCAGGATAATTTTCATATTTAACATTAAGACCATTTATCGAAATTTCTCCGATATCTGCTAATGCTTTTATATTTTCTTTAGGCATATTTATTTCATCATAAATATCACTAATTACGCTTAGATTAGTTTTCGGATCTTGGTATAGCTCGATGCCTTTTTCAGACATATAGATGTTAGAGCTAAACTTTTCAGCTATTTCTCTGACATAAAAAGTATGATCGAAGTGGGTATGTGTTAGAAAAATATCAGTAATTTTCTCATCTTTTATTTTCTCTAGCACTTTTTCTAGTTTCACTCCCCCATCTATCATGACATATCCATCATCACCTTTTATAAGATAAGTGTTAGAAAGATTTTCATCGCTAATTAGCGTCAAAATATCATTATTCATATTAAGCTATGATTAGGCACCATAGAGGTATGAATAAACATATGAGTACGCTAGTCAAGCTCACTATGAAAGCTAATCTAAATATAAACATTTTCTTTCTTTCTTTACATAATAGTAAACAAATAAAACCTGTGATCGCCCCTATTAAATAAGGAAGCATAACTAAAAATGCATAACCATATCTGTACATATTAGCATCATCATAATAAGTAGCGAAACCTATAGGATATAAGAACATCATAGTCACTGTGATCACGATCCCCAGCGCTAAACCTATATAGCCTAAAAGCTTGCTTTGGTCTAATGTTTGTTTTTTAATTTTTTCAGTAAGCTTCATAACGAAAGTATCTTTTTCTTTCTCTCTATCATCTATGATTTCATCCACTTCCTCATTAGTTTGGAATGAATAATCTTTTATCTTAGATTTAGGAGAATTAATGCTATCTTCTACATCTTCACTTCTAAGAATAATTTTTTCTACTTCTGCCATAATTTTTCTCCTTTATTAAATATTTAACTCTTTTCTAATATTAAACTCTGTCCATGGCGCCTCTGTTTCAGGAGGATAACTGATGAAAGTCATCATCTCATTTTTTACAGGGTGCTCGAATGATAACATATAAGAGTAGAGGGCTAAATTTCTGGTATCATTAGCCTTCACACCATATTTCACATCACCATATATAGGTGCTTTCATATTCGCGAATTGAATACGAATTTGGTGACTTCTGCCTGTTTCAAGTTCCACTTTAGCTAAGCTGTATTCATCAGTTTTAGCTAAAATTTCATAATTTAAAACTGCTTTTTTAGCTCCTTGTTCGCTTAGAGGTGCGATCCTAACTATATTATTAGTAGTATCTTTCTTCAGATAATCTACTAGTGTACCCCTTCTACTAGCTATCACTTTTTTAGTGACTAGTAGATAAGCCTTCTTCACCTTTCTCTCTCTAAACGCTTCACTAAGTCTGCTAGCACATTTACTAGTCTTAGCCAGCACCATCACACCGCCTGTGGGTCTGTCCAGCCTGTGAATCAGCCCTAAATAAACTTCGCCTTCCGTTTTACCTTTCTTTTCTTTTATATATTTTTTACATATATCTACTAAACATTCATCGCCGCTAACATCGCTTTGGGTAGGTAAATTTTGAGGTTTTACCACCACTAACAAATGATTATCTTCATATAAAATTTCTACCATCTTTAGTTATTCCTTTTTAGCATAATGCTAACATTTTTAGAAGCTACTTCCACGCTTCTAGTTATGTCGCTAGCGACTTTTAGTTCTTCAGTAAAGTTAACAGCTAATACTTCATTCATTATGAATTCTAAACTAGAATTTATGAGTTCGTTTAAACTTTCATCCTCGCTTTCCATATATATATTAACTCTTTCATCTATATCAAATCCTGCTTCTTTTCTAAGTATTTGGATATTTCTAACTAGCTCTCTTAGCGAGCCTTCTCTCATAAGATTTTCATCTATGACAGTGTCAATAGCTATCACCATATCATTTTCAGTGCTAACTACGAACTCTTTTTTAGGTTTATATTTCTTGATGAATATATCACTACTTAAGTTTTCAAATCCGCTGATAGCTACATTTCCGCTAGCATACTGATCTACTAAATTTTTCATTTCTTCATCCGTAAGAGCATCTAAAGCTTTCTTCACTTCTTGCACTTTATCTTTCAAGATTTGACCAGCTTCTCTAAAGTTTAAGATAAGGTATGAATCGTTAAATCTATTTTCATCTTCCACGAATTCTATATTTTTTATATTTAGTTCGCTTAGAATTATATCTTTTAATGATTCAATAGCTTTACTATTTTCTTCGCTGCATTTCACAAATAATGTGTTTAACGGCTGCTTAATCTTAAGATTATTTTCATTTCTAAGAGCCAGAGCAGTAGCTATGACATATCTAGCTACTTCAGTATCTTTCAATATTTCTTCATCTATGAATGATTCATCTACTTCAGGGAATGAATCTAGTAATACACTAGAATTAGATAAGTTTTCAGTTTCTACTATTAGGTTTTTATAAATATACTCGCCTAAGAATGGAATGATAGGCGTCATCACTAGTGTAATGCTCTTGATAGCAGTATATAAAGCATAGTAAGCTACTAACTTGTCATCTTCTTCTCCACTCTTCCAGAATCTTCTTCTATTTATACGAATGTAGAAATTAGATATATCATCCACCACTTTCTCGAACTCTCTAACCACTATGAAAGGCTTATAATCATCATAAGCTTCAGTGGCAGATTTTAGGAAATTATTTACTACGCTAAGTAGCCATTTATCACTAGAAGTAAGTTTACTTTTGTCTAGTTTATAACCTTCTAGCTTAGGATTATCTATCACTGCGTATGTGTTATAGAACCCATATATGTTCCAGAAATTAAGTATTTTCCTACGCACACCTTCCCCTAATGAGAAAGAGAATCTAACATCTGTAGTTAGAAGATTTCCCGCGAACAAGTATCTACACACATCTGCTCCCGCTTGATTCAGTGCATCTAGTAGCTCCACGCTATATCCACTCTTGCTGAATCTATCTCCATTTTCTTGGATAACACTTTCATGCGCTACCACTCTCTTATAAGGAGCTTTTCCTTCTAAAACCACACTCATAAATAATAAGCTGTAGAACCAAAGTCTGATTTGTTCACGCATTTCTATAACTACATCACTAGGGAAGTTTTCATTAAAGAAAGCTTTGTCCTCGAAATATTTTTTAGTAGTAAATGCTGCAATACCTGCATCTAACCAACAAACACCTACATCGGCTATTCTTTTCACTTTACTAGAGCACTTAGGACAATTGATTTCTATTTCATCCACATACGGTCTATGAATGTGTGGCATTTTACAATCTTTTCCACTTAACTCTCTTAATTCTTCCATAGAGCCAACTACATGAACATTTCCACAATCTTCACATTTGTAAATAGGAAGCGGAACACCATAGAAGCGTTTTCTAGCTATATCCCAATCTCCCATATTTTCTAGCCAATTTTCCATACGCTTGACCATGAATTCTGGTTCCCATTTTACACTTCTAGCTGCATCTATTAATTTAGGCCTGATTTCATCCACACTAATGAACCAGCTAGTAGCGAATCTGATCACTATAGGTTCTTTACATCTCCAGCATACTGGGTAGCTATGAGTGAAAGCGTGAGAGTAATAAAGTTTATTATCTGCTTTAAGTTTATCAAAAACTAAATCAACCACTTCATCTGTCTTTTTCCCAGCAAGGAATCCGAACTCAGAAGTGAACACGCCTAAGTCATCTATAGGCATGATGATAGGAAGACCGAGTTTTTTACCTAGCTCATAATCTTCTGCACCACATCCTGGAGCTATATGCACCGCTCCACTACCATCAGTAGCGCTTACTTCATCCCATGCCACTATGTTATGAGTGAAATTTTGGCACTCTAGTTCAGGGAAGCATGTTTCATATGTTCTTCCTACTAGGTCACTACCCTTAATAGTTTCTACTATTTCTACTATATCGCCTTTAAGCACGCTTTTAGCTTCTTTACCTAAGATGATTAAACTATCATCGCTTTTCACTCTTACTTTTATGTAATCGTTATCTGCGTTCACAGCTATAGCTACATTACTTGAAAGAGTCCAAGGAGTAGTAGTCCAAACTAAAATTTTCTCATTGCTATCAGTTAGTGGAAGTTTAAAGAATACTGCCATATGCTCCATATCTTTATAGCTGCCATTCATTTCATGGTCACTTAAGCTAGTTCCACATCTTGGGCACCATTTAAGTGGCTTGTGATCTTCTTTTACCCAACCTCTTTCAAAGCATTCCTTTAAAAAGTGCCATATGCCTAAAATATTTTCATCTGAATTAGTGTAATAACTATTTTCCCAATCCATCCATTGCCCTAGTCTCTTAGATTGCTCAGTTTGAAGGTCACTATATTTTTTTACTCTATCCATACATGAATCTACGAACTTATCTAGTCCATAGCTAAGGATTTCTTTTTTACTATTTATTCCTAGCTCTCTTTCCACACTATTTTCTACAGGTAGGCCATGAGCATCGAATCCGTTTTGGAACATGCTAGAATACCCTTTCATAGATTTATATTTCAAGAACAAATCTTTTAGCGTTCTTCCCCATGCGTGGTGTATGCCAAGGGCGTAATTAGCAGTAGCTGGGCCATCTAGAAACTTGAAGTGCTTTTTAGCGCCTTTATTTTTTTCTACTAATTTTTCAAAGCTTTTGTCTTCTTCCCAAAACTTTAATATATCATTTTCTAATTCTGTAAAATTAGGAACACCTGTTTCCTTTTTCATTTCTTTTCTCCTATCTAGTTAAATTATCATTTTATTCTTCTAATACATTAGTTAGATCCATAAGGTCAGCCACGCTGATTATCCCAAACGGTCTTTCATCATCGCTTCCTGTTCTAGTGATAAGCATCACTAATAATTTTCTATTCGAATTGAAAATATTTAAAACATCATCTAGCGTAGTTTCTACACTCGTGATAGCATAATATTTACTTTCATCTTCTGAAACTAAAATGTCACTGATTTTAGTATTGTTTATGAATGAGTCTGCACTCTTTCCGCTAGCTATGATATTTCCTAAAAAGTTTAGTATCTTACCATTATTAGCTACACCTACTAAATTATCTCCATTATAAACAGGTATATTGCTATACCCACTTCTAGTCATCAGCACTATCATTTCTTTCACAGTAGAATCATGATTAGCGCATAAAACATCTCTTCTAATAACATTATCTTTCACAGTAAGTGGAGATGTAAGCAAATCTTTGATTCGTTCAAAGTTTTCTACCACGTTATCATGTGGCTCTGCCATAGTATTATTATCAGTATTAGAATGAACTATAGCGTTTCTAAGTCTGCTATAATCTATCAGTGTATTTTCATACTTTCTAACTATACCATTGAGCGAAACACTTTTTCTAATCACATCTGAAAAACTCATACTTCTTTTAAAATTATATTTAGATCTTAGCGTATAATCTATATCATTATAAGCTCTAATAAATCTTCTCGCGTTAGTTAATTTCTCCATAAAATTCTCCTAGGTTATAATCTTTACATAAAATATATGATAGTATAACACAAACAAATGGAAAATAAAAGTATTTTGCTCTTTTTTATGTTATTTTTTTGATGATAATTTTCTCTAATATTCTAAAATTCGCCCGCCATTTTAGGCAAATAAAAATATCAGTTGCATTTTTAACATTTTTCGGCTATAATAATTATGTCGCACTAAGCGGGGAGTTAGTGGTTCCCTATACTAGATATCCACTTTATGCTAGGCCGAATATCTTTCTCGGCTTAATTATGTAGATCATTTCATTAGGCAAGGAATGTTGATATCGAAGCCTCGTGCAATAGGCAATCGTGAACCAAGTCAGGTTCGGAAGAAAGCAGCTTTAAGCGAATCTGCGTATGTGCCACGAGTCACCTTCGAAGTAGTCACCTACTTCATGAAACTCTATTATAATTTTGTCAAAAAAGATTGTGCGACAAAATAAAGGACAAGAACTTCTTGTCCTTTATTTTTTTATCTCTCTTAAATGAAATATTTAAATAATACAAGGGTGAAAGTGAGAATAGACAGATAAATTATGAAAGGCTTGAAACTACTTTTTCTTACTAATTTTAGCATAAATTTAATAGCTAATAATCCTGCCAAAAATGCAGATGAGAATCCAACTAAAATGTTCATATATCCTATATTTTTTAAACTTTCTAGCCCTGAACTGCTAGTAAGCTCTAGGAGTGCACCGCCTAATATGATAGGTAGAGATAATATGAAGGAATATGATAACGCTTCCTCTTTTTTTACCCCCATAGTGACCAGTGATGCCACCGTAGACCCGCTCCGACTCACTCCGGGAAATATGGCTAGACCTTGAAAAGCGCCTACCACACTAGCTGATAAATAACTCATACTATAAATATTTTTACCTTTTTTCATAGCATAATCTGCTAATGATAAGAAGATTATGGTGACGATGAAACCTAATATATATATGTCGTTAGTATAACTTTCTGTAAACATATCCTTAAACAAAAATGCTATCACGCCTGTTATAATTGTTGAGATCAAAAGAAAAAGAGTTTGCTTAGTAAAAGGATTTTTAATTAGTTTAAATATATCTTTTCTAAAAGCAATGATTACCGCTAACGCCGTAGCCAGATGCAAAATAATATTAAATGTAATATTCTCCCCCTGCACGCCGAGAAGTTTTTCAACCAAAACCAAATGCCCTGAACTGCTTATAGGCAAAAATTCGCTAAGCCCCTGCACTAAACCTAAAATAATAGCTATTAAAATACTCATACATTATTATATATCAAAGTTTTCTATTTTATATTAAAAAACATTGAAAAAATTTTCTTATTATGATAAAATGTTTTGTAAAATAAAAATTTTAGGAGAAAAATATGAAATTAGGAGTAGTAGGCCTACCAAATGTAGGAAAGAGCACGCTTTTCAATGCCATCACTAACGCTGGGGCAGAAAGTGCAAATTATCCATTTTGCACCATAGAGCCGAATGTAGGAATAGTGCCAGTTCCAGATGATAGACTAAATGTATTAGCTGGAATTTATAATAGCCAAAAAGTATTGCCTGCCATAATAGAATTCGTAGACATAGCAGGACTAGTGAAAGGCGCGAGTAAAGGAGAAGGACTTGGAAACAAATTCCTAAGCCATATTCGAGAAGTAGACGCTATAGTTCATGTGGTTAGATGCTTCGAAAATAGTGAGATCATTCACGTAGAAGGAAATGTGTCCCCTACTAGAGATATCGATATAATAAACTTAGAACTAATATTTTCAGACATAGAAAGTTTAGAAAAAAGACTTCCTAGAATAGATAAATTAGCTAAGACAGGAAACAAGGAAGCAGTTAGCGAACTAGCTGTGATAAAGAAAGTTCTTCCCGCTCTTCAGTCTATGATGCCAGCTAGAAGCGTAAAATTAGATGACCAAGAAAAAGTAATATTAAAATCATTATTTTTACTAACTAGTAAGCCGGTGATATATATCACTAATATTAATGAAGATGAAATTAATTCTGAAGATAATAGTTATGTTTTAGAAGTGAAAGACCTTGCCAAAAAAGAAAATGCTAAAGTTATCAAGTTAAGTGCTAAGATAGAAGAAGAATTAGCTACGCTTAGCGATGAAGATAGAGAAATGTTCGCAGCTGACTTAAATATCACAGAAAAAGGCCTTGACGTTTTGGTGAAAGAAAGCTATGCCCTACTTGGTCTTATCAGTTATATCACAGCAGGCGAAAAAGAAGTGAGAGCATGGACAGTGCGAAACGGAGCTAAAGCCCCTGAAGCAGCTGGAAAGATACATACTGATTTCGAGAAAGGTTTCATTAAAGCAGAAGTGGTAGACTATGACTCATT
>CAYJMU010000034.1:0-930 GCA_964371605.1 uncultured Lachnospiraceae bacterium | reverse complement strand
GAAAGCGGAAAAGTAAGAATAGAAGGAAAAGACTATACAGTGAAAGATGGAGATGTGATACTTTTCAGATTCAATGTATAAATATAGGAGAAAAAAATGAATTTAAAAAATATAGTAATAAATTCGATCAAGAATGAAGATATTATTAAGAATTATGATTTGAATAGGCTTATCCAAATCACTAGCAAGTCAGAAAATGGTGATTATTCACTACCCTGCTTCGCTTTCAGTAAAGAATGGAAACTATCTCCTGTGGCTTGTGCTGAGAAAATAAAAGAAAGCTTAGATATGGGGGATATGATAGAAAAAGTAGAAATAGTAAATGGTTATCTAAATTTTTATTTAAAGAAAACTAAGGTGCTAGAAAGTGAGCTGAAAGAATTTTCTGAAAGCGGAAGAAACTATTTTTCTAATACTGAGCACAGTAAAGGGAAAGTATTATGCATAGACTATAGTAGCGTGAATTTAGCTAAATATATGCATATTGGCCACCTATCTACCACTATCATAGGTGAATCTTTAGGTCGTATGGCAGAAAATCTAGGCTATAAAGTGAACCGCATAAATTATGTAGGTGATTATGGCACACCTACTGGAAAAATGGTAGTAGCATATAAGATGTGGGGAGATGATGACGTAATAGCTAAAAACGGACTAGACGCATTCCAAGATCTATATATCAAGTTTTCTAAAGAGGAAGAAAGTAATCCAGAACTAACTGAAATGGCATGTGAAGCATTCAGAAAAATAGAAGAAAAAGATGAAGAAACACTTAGAATAAATAATATATTCATAAATGAGAGTATGAATGAGCTAAAAAGACTTACCTCCCTACTCGGCGTGAAGTTCGATTCATTCAAAGGGGAAAGTTTCTACTCAGACAAAATGGGCCAACTATAGAAAAATTAGAAAAAATGAATTTGCTTGAAG
>CAYJMU010000033.1:0-9442 GCA_964371605.1 uncultured Lachnospiraceae bacterium | reverse complement strand
TTATATCCGATCATATAGATTAAATCTAAAATCCAGACAATAGTGAAACCGAAGAATAATCTAATAAGACCAGCAACGATTCTTTTTTCGCTGAATCTAGTGATAGTTCCTAAGATCCATGAAGTCACAGGGATAATCGCTAAAATTAAGCTTACTATGTAGCTTAAACCGAAATAATCTCTTCTTCTTCTAGTAGTAGTAGTTTTTTTGCTCTTACTTTTAGTAGTAGTTTTAGTAGCCATTTCTATTTTTCCTCCTCAAGTTTTATAAAGTATAGTATGCTCATAGTGATGGAAATATTACCTAAATAACTGAAACTATAATTTTTATAGTAGTGTTTATTTTAGGATAAAGTTTAATAGTGACATTGAAAATTCCTTCAGTTTTAATATTATCGCTTAAAACTATTTGTTTTTTATCCACGTTATAATCTTTTGATTTTAATCCATCAACTATTTCTTTAGTAGATATGCTGCCAAATGCTTTTCCATTGGCACCTTTTTTTAGTGAAAAGTTTATTTCTAAACCTTTCATTTTTTCAGCTAATGCTAGCGCGGCTTTCCTTCTTTCCTCTTCATGAAAGTTTTCACTAGATTTTTTTTGGACAGCCATATTAACAGAATTGTTATCAGCTGCTATAGCTTTTTTGTTAGGTAGTAAGAAGTTTTTAAAGTATCCATCAGATACATTTACTATATCTCCTTTTTTACCACTACCTTTTACATCACATAATAATATTGCTTTCATCACATACTCCTTATTATACTTTATTATAGTATAAATGAATGATGGAAAAATTGCAAGTGAAATAATATATTATATTTTTTTATGCATAATAATTTATATATAGTGCTTTTTTTATTTAATCGCTTTTTAGCTGGCTTTTATATTTAGCCTATTGACTTTTTTTCCGTTTGTGCTATAATTAGTGTAAATAAATTGCAACATATAAAGGAGTTAGTAATATGAAGAAATATTTAGTTTTCATCGTAATAGCTATGGCGATAATGAGTTTAACTGTGACAGGTTATTACTTTTTGCGTCCTACTGAGGCGGTATTCGCGGAAAATACATCTTATCAAGTGAATGTAGGTGAAAGTTTTGATGTGGTTTACACTTTAGAAAATCCAAGAATAGGAACAGAAGTTTTCGTTGAAAGTCTTCACCCTGAAATAGTATCTTTCAGACCTACTGATGGTAAGTTTATAGCTAATAAGGGCGGGGCTGCTATCATTTCTATCACTACAAATGATGCTGATTTTGAAGGCATTATTATAGATGTTAGAGTTGGTGATGGTAGTTATACTACACCTTACTATGTAGAAGATATGGAGTTCTTATCTAAAATAGGTGTTGATCCTAAGTTCAGCTTAGACAAAAACTATATTTTATCTGATAATATAGACTACTCTGAAACTATAACTGCAGAAGGGGAAGAAGAATTTAATTTCATAGGTGTAGGCTCTATCACAGATCCTTTCACAGGAAGCTTAGATGGAAACGGTCACTCTATAAGAAATTTAGAAGTGAACGGCTCTGGTTTGTTTAATAAATTAGGTGCTACAGCTATAGTGAAAAATTTGACTTTAGAAAATTCAGTAATTAATTCTGTTTCAGCAGCTAGCACTGGTGCTATAGCAGGCGTAAGTGAAGGTAGAATAGAAAATGTTAGCGTTATTAATACTAAAGTAGAAGGCGCGGGCACTTATACTGGTGGCGTGGTAGGTGAGCTAGTTAGCACAGTTAAATTCGGTGCTATAGTGGAAAATACTGTATTCACTGGTGGCGTTATCGGAACATCTTATACTGGTGGCGTGGCAGGATTATTAAATGGTGGAACTATTGCTAACTCTGTAGTGAAATCAGGTATAGATTATTCGGCGCTTAGAAGTAAGACTGACGCTGCTGGCGTGGCATATATAGGCGGCTTGGCTGGTAGAGCTAGAGAAGCTACTGCTACAGAAGCTACAGATTGGGATGCTATCATATTAGATAGCTATGTAGACATTCTAATTTATGATTATGATGTGAACACAGCTACTAAGGCGGGCATCGTTGCTGAACTAATAGAAACAGATACAGATAAGCAAGTATTGCATGGAGCTTATTATTTAGAAACTTCATTAGTAGGAGAAAGTTCAGCAGAAGCTAAAGCTATAGGTGGAGCTTCTGACTCAGCACCTACTAACGAAAGAAATGTAGCAGGATACGAATCATCATTTGAATTTTTAGCAGCGGGCATGAATTTAGCTAGCTACTATAATGATGAAGGTGATGTGGCTAAAAATTGGGACTTTATAAACACTTGGGAAATGACTAGAAGTGACGACGAAAACTTCGGCGGATTACCTAGACCTAGAGTGGAAGCAGGCAGAATAGAAATTTTAACTATATTGACTGATATATTAGAAGATGGTGGTATAGATAATCATACTATTGGGAATGCAGAAACTTTTATATCTTCATTTGAAAATGGTGGAGAAGGTGTCACTTATACTATAATAAAGGATATCGATTTCGGGGGAGCATCGTTAGATTCTTTCCCAGCATTCAATGGTAGGCTTGTGTCAGCTACTGATAATGAGACTGGAGAATTTTATGTGGTGAAAAACCTTACAATAAATGGACCGGGATTATTCGAAGAAATATTAGCGTCAAGTATATTAGAAGGGTTAGTGTTCGAAAATATTAAGATAAATTCAGATGTAGCTTCTAGCGATGATACTGGATTAGCAGGAACGCTTGCGGCTATCAATAATGGCGTGATCAGAAATGTAGAAATCAAAGGAACACAAGGATATGTATACAGCTCATTAGCGTATAGCCAAATAGGCGGGGTAGTAGCTGTAAACAGTAATAAAATAGAAAATGTGACAGTGACAGACATAGCGGTGAAAAGTTCGATAGTAGCATCTAGTGGAACAGCTATAGAAGATACATTCTTAGAAATAGGTGGGGTGGCAGGATTAAACTCAGGAACTATAGATGGTGCTAGAGTGAATGCTGCTATAGGCCAAAAAGATGAAGGCTTAAGAATGAATGTAGGTGGCGTGGCAGGAACTAACCGTGGCTATATAAAAAATAGTATAGTTTCAGGTGATGTTTTAGGCGCAGAAAACTTACAAGAAAGCTGGCTAGATAATCCATTAAACCAATCACAAGATAGTAATAAATACTATGTGAAAGTAGGTGGGATAGTTGGCGTGAATTATAATGCTGGCATTAGAGATGCTTATCAAAGTGGACAAGATAAGTTTAGCTGGGTTCAAAATATGCTGGAAGATGCTGAAGTGGAAAGCTGTAAAGTAGAAAATGCTAACATAACAGGTGCATATGTAGCTGGGTTAGTAGCTATAAATTATGGCGATGTATTAGCTTCACTAGTGAAGGAATCTACTATCACTGGTCATAATGTAGGCGGACTAGTGACTGCTAACTTCGTGTATGAAGATAAATTAGGTGGAAATCTAATGGCTTCTACTGCGATAGATAATAACTTAATAGGTATTAGCAGTAGCTCAGATAAAGCGGGCATCATAGTGATGAGTAGAGGATATAGCGTGAATGTTAAGTTCGGTGAAGGGACTTATGTAGTGGGTAATGTCGCGGCTAACTCTTTCTCAGGAGAAGGGGATAGTTTCCGTGAAACTAGAGCAATAGTTGCAGATGAGTTCGATGAAGGTGGATTAGGATATGATTCTTACTTCGTGCTAAACTTCTCAGATAAGGAAGTAGACACATCAGCTAAGAGCACTAAAACTACATTCTTATTCATACAAGTAAGTATAGGAGGATATACTACAGCAGAAATGGTGGATGAAAACTTCTGGACTGAAAATTATGAAAATAATTCTAGCGGAATCGGTAGAAAATATATGGACTTTACTACAGGGTACGCAGTGCCTAAAACAGCTAATGAGTTAGCTTGGTAAAAAAGAAAAAAAGAGTGAAAATGATCACTCTTTTTTTACATATTTTAAAAAAATAGAAAAAATATAACCTTGACAAAAGGAAGTAAATTTGGTAATATAAGATATCGCCGAAGTGGTGGAATGGCAGACGCGACGGACTCAAAATCCGTTGATAGCAATATCGTGTGGGTTCAAGTCCCACCTTCGGCACCAATTATAAAAAAACAAAGCGAACAAGGGACTTTCACCCACGTGGGTAATCTCGATACTCTCGATGATTACGCCGGCAGCATAGCTGCTACTATTCTATTACAAGTCCCACCTTCGGCACCAAATAAACAAAATAATGTAAAGGGGACTTTCACCCACGTGGGTAATCTCGATACTCTCGATGATTACGCCGGCAATATTAATTAGCTAGTTTAACAACTAGCTAAAATAATTTATAATAAAAACTTTGATTGAAAAGGAGAATACTATGGAATATAATTTTAAAGATATAATTACATTTGATAATTATATTACTGAAAAAATGTTAAAGATGCTTTTGCCAGGATTTTCTAATTATTATGAGTTTACTAGATGGAAAGGTCAATTAGAGAATAATAAATTTAAGGGAGCTTTTAAAAGCTTTGATGAAGCTTTCGAAAATGCAAAAAATAATAAGTATACAAAATTTGAAAAAATGCAAATACTGCTTTCTACTGAGCATTGGGAAAGGCCTTTTAAAATAGTTAAGTTTGCTAAAAAATTAGGATTTCAAGTTAGAATGATGAAAGATCATAATGCTGAAGGTGCAAATGAATCTGTTCTTGTAATAGATAAACGTGGAGAAAATGCTGAAGAACATAAGAATGTGTTTTTAATAAGTCCAAATTTATCAGGAGATGATAAACAATTGGCTTTAGCGGATTTAATAGATTATTATCTAGATGTTATGCATATTGAAAATGAAGTTATAATTTATGAGTCTAAAATAAAAGCAAATCAAAATGAAAAAAAAGATATTAATGAACTTGTAAAATAAATAATGAAAAAAGAATATATAGATATATGAAAAATAAAAAACTAAGCAATATGCTTAGTTTTTATTTAACTATTTTGATTTAATTAATTTTTGCTAAAGAACTTTCTAAGATATAAAATGTAGAACTTGGCGTTACCTTAGTTAACACCTCTTCTGACACACCTAAACTTATATTCCAGCTATCATTTACTGAACTATTATTTCCGTCAAAATATTCAACTGAGGTGAATTTACAGAAAATCATATCTTTTTCATCAGATGCTGCTAAATATTTAAAATTTACTTTGTAATGAAACCACTCAGAAATATATTTAATGTAATATACACCTGTGCCGTCATCATAAAATTCTAAATAACATACTACATCTTCAGGATCAGTCGATTCGATAAGCGCGGAATCGTGACGATAATATTTTTCATTTAAATTCATCTTATAATCATTATCTTCACAGGATGCAAATGTAAAACAAAAAATAGTTAATAACAAAAAGACAATACAATCTTAAAAATTTTTTTCATAAAATAACTCCTTTAGAATAGTATATCATAAATTTTTAAAAAAAGATATATTGCAGGTTTATTTTTTTAATAGAGTTTAATTTGTTAGTATATTTTTTTTTATTAAGCAGAAAATATTTTAAACTTATACATAAACAGGAGCACAGGGGTATGAAAAAAAATAAAAAGAATATGAAAAAGAATAGAAATGGCGGTAAAATATTTATGGCGTTTTCTCTTACTGCACTATTAATAGGAGCGGTAGCTGCTGGTAATTCATTTTTGAACAATGCTAATGGTAGCTATGATCCTAATTGGGAGTTTGCAGATGGATATACTATCAATGGTATTAGCGTAGGGGGGCTAAATCGCGATGAGGCAGAAGTGGCTCTTACATCAGCTCTAGTAGAAAAAACAAGAGATAAGAAAATTATACTAAAACTATTAGATGAGGAAAGAGAGATAGATTGTAATAATTACGAGATAAGATCGGGTATATATGAAGTGCTAGATGAAGCCTATAAAATTTCGGCTGCTGGTAAAAGAAATTTTGATGAGTATAGCGTGGTGAAGATAGCGAGTGAAAATAAAAAGAATATAGAAGTGAATTTGCTAGGAATTTATGAAGGGTTAGAAGAAGATATCAGATCTAATTTAAATGATATGGCGCGTAAACCAGAAAATGCAGAGCTTATTTTCACTCCCGATGAAAGAGAAATGTTTACAGTGCAGCCAGAAAAAGATGGTGTAGATATAAATGAAGAAGAAACATTGAAATTAGTAAGAGATGAATTAGAAAACTCGAATGATTTAATAATAGATGTAATATATGAAGAAATAGAAAGTGAAATAAAGAGTGAAGACTACTTAGGTAAATCAGAATTATTAGTGAAATTTTCTACCACGCTACTAAACAGCCAAGAAGGCAGAAGAAAAAACGTGGAGAAATCGCTCAGCTACTTCAATGGCTTAAAGGTAAGCAGTGGCGAAAAAATAAGTTTCAATGAGATGACAGGACCACAAACTTTAGAAAATGGTTATGAAACGGCTATAGTAATTAATAATGGCGTGTTCACCGAAGGTGTGGGTGGCGGAATATGTCAGGGAAGCACTACGCTGTATAATGCACTTCTTATTTCAGGCATAGATATTGATGAGGTATTCAAACATTCCCTACCTGTGACATATGTTCCTAAAGCATTAGATGCTATGGTGAGTGAGGGATATGCTGATCTTAAATTTACTAACAATAGAGAAAATCCTATATACATTAAAACTTATGTAAAAAATGATGCAGCATATGTAGAGATATACGGTGAAAACCTTCCTAATGGCGATACGCTGAAAGTAAGAAGTGAAGAAATAAAAGTGTTATACGCTCCAGAAGATAAAATCATAGTAGATGAAAATGGGGAATATGCGAGCAAGGTAAAATATAAAAATGAATTTTATAGACTTAGTGAGCCTAGAGATGGGTATGAAGTGGTAGCATATCTAGAAAGGTATGATGATAACGGGAAGCTGATAGATTCTAAAGTGATTAGAAGGGAAACATATGAGCCTAAAGCAGGGGTGGTAATCGAAGGAAGATTAGTAAAACAGGTGGCAGGCGGTAGCGAATTCGATTAACGATAAAGAAATAATACACATTATGCACAGCAAAAATCTTAAATTCAGCATAATTTTAACGAAAAATGGGCTGAAATAATAAATGTTAAATGTGCAAAATGTGGATAAGTGGATAAGTTATGCATATTCATACTTAAAATCATCAAAATATACGCAACTTATAAAAAATTAATGATTATACATTTAAATTAATAAAATTGCATTGTGGATAAGTGGACAACTTATCCATTTTGCGGTTTATCGTGTTGTTTTACATCTTTCTTATCCACTTTTTGTTTTTTTCTCAGTATAACGAGGT
Organism: uncultured Lachnospiraceae bacterium; assembly: GCA_964371605.1. Taxonomy (GTDB): domain Bacteria; phylum Bacillota; class Clostridia; order Christensenellales; family UBA1242; genus CAYJMU01. The sequence continues at coordinate 2,079 of CAYJMU010000033.1, read as the reverse complement.
ATATTTATACAAAAATATTTTACTTTATTTTCATGATATTTTTATTTCTTTATGATATAATTAGTTTATTAATAATAGGAAGCATATAAAGGAGTATTTTCTATGAATAAAAATATGGCTATCGTTTCAGTATTAAATGATTATAGGAAAAAATTGAGCGCGCTTATTAGTAAAAAATTAGGCGTTATGTATCTAGAAGTAGATGACTTAGTAGATTATGAATTATTAGGAAGTAAGAAGGCTATAGATTTCAATGGGCTTGAATATTATAACAAGAAAAGGAAAAAAATAGTTAGAAGATTATTCTCTTATGAAAATGTTTTGATTAGCACTGGTCTTCAGGCTTTTCATGAGGCTAACATTAATCAGTCTTGTGAGCATACATATATCGTAGGCGTTATTTTGAGCGATGAGCTTTTCGAAAAACGTATTAAGTTAGAAAGTATGAATAGGGCAGAAAAAGATATAGCTAGAAAGCTTAAGCCAGCTAGAGATAAGGCGGTGGAACTAGAGAGCGATATATTCATAATTTTAGATGAAAATAATATATATAATAATCGAGATAAAATTTTAAAAGGAATGTTAGGTGAATAATATGAAGTATATAGATGAGTTGGCAGTAAAAAATTTAAGAGCGGTTTCAGCAGAGATGATTCATAATTCTAACAGCGGACATACTGGCATGGCATTAGGTGCCGCGCCTATAATGTATACACTGCTAGGGAAAGTGATGAAATATAGTCCTAAGAATCAAGGGTTTACATTTAGAGATAAATTAGTATTATCAGCAGGGCATGGCAGCAGCCTTTTATATGCAGGCCTTCATATGTTCGGCTATGACGTGACTGAGGAAGATCTGAGAACTTTTAGAAAATACGGATCTATCACTACAGGTCACCCTGAAGTGGATAAATTATTAGCGGTAGAAACTTCTACCGGGCCACTGGGTCAAGGCCTGGGTAATGCAGTAGGTTTAGCTTTAGCTATGAAAAAGCATAAAGAAGAGTTTTCTAAACCCAAATTTGATTTATTCCATTCTAGAGTTTTTTGCGTGGTGGGCGAAGGCTGCCTGATGGAAGGCGTTGGCGAAGAAAGCTTAGCTCTTGCGAGTGTTTTTAATTTAGATAATTTAGTAGTGGTTTATGACGCTAATGAATTAAGTATAGAAGGTGATACTAAAAAAGTAATGAAGGTGAACTTTAAAGAAAAAATGGAAAGTATCGGCTTTGAATACAGAAATGTAGAAAATGGCGAAAATGTAGATGAAATAGAAAAAGCATTAGCCCCTTCTAAGAGTGGAAAGCCTTTATTTGTCAGAGTTAGAACTACTATGGGGCATAGCTCAGCATATGAAAACAGTGAAAAGGCACACGGCAGAGTATTGACGCTAGAAGAATTAAATTCACTAAAAGAAAAATTAGGACTGGAAAATAAACCGCTTTTAAAATTATCAGATGAGCTAAAAGTGGTAGCAGAAGAAAAGATAGCAGAAGGAAAGAATCTAGAAGAAAAATATGCAGCTTTAATGAAAGATTATGAAGCAGCTTATCCGGCTGATTATAAAAAATTAGAAATGAAATTAAATGATTCTTTGAATTATGAAAGAATTATAGATGAAATTTCAGAGATGGATTATGATGATAGCATAGCTACTAGAGATTACTCACATATAATATTAGATAGATTAGTCGCTAAAGGCGTAGATCTATTAGGCGGTGCGGCTGATGTAGGGCCTAGCACTAGAGCGTTTACCAGTGATAAATCAAGATATATCGGCTACGGCATCAGAGAGCATGCTATGGGGGCTATATCTAATGGGCTTAGTTTAGGTGGTGCTGGGAAAATTTATGCTTCCACTTATTTCGTATTTAGTGATTATATGAAAGCATCTATAAGAATGAGTGCGCTTATGAAACTTCCTATCATTTATATATTCTCTAGTGATAACTATTTAGCTGGAGAAGATGGGCCAACTCATCAACCATCAGAACACTTCGTTCAATTTAGAGCGATGCCGAACTTAAATCTTGTGCGCGCTTATAATTATGAAGAGTTATTGGCGGGATATTATTTAGCATT
>CAYJMU010000032.1:2782-9882 GCA_964371605.1 uncultured Lachnospiraceae bacterium | reverse complement strand
CCATAGCGATGTTAGCAGTGGTAGGCTTTTTCGCTTACACAGATGCGTGGTTCACTGATGAGAAGAATAATACCCAAAGCATATCAGCAGGTGATATAGAAATATCTGTGACCGGTGACGCGGTAGAAAGCGTGATGGTGATGGATGCGAGAAATGTGGAAGGAAATTTTTCTTTTGCAAATGATTTAACTTTCGAGCTAAAAGCAGGCAGCGTGAACTCATACGGCAGAATCTATATGGAGTTTTTAGGGACAGATAGTTCAGCATTTGCCCTTAATTATGAAATTAATACATATGCCGATTCAGTATATTACTGGGAGAGAATTGGTCAATATTACTATCTGATGGATAGTGCGACTCTTTCACCACTAGTGATGACAGAAGGCGTAGTATATAATTTTCTTTTGACAGCCGATAATGCTTTTAATACGCCAGCATTAGCGGGGGATACTATGAATATTAATGCTAAAGCTATTAAATCAGCAGAGCATAATCCAGATACCGCAGTAGCTCTAGCAGGGCTACTAAATGATGATATAGAAGGTGTTAAGACTATAGATTTGATAATCACAGGAGATGGTGAAGTAAATATCCCTACATATATTAGAGATACGCAAATGGCATTTACAGTGACTGCTGGCAACGCTAAAATTATTAAAAGTGTACTAGTAGATAATGCAGAAATATTCGATGGAATAAATGTGTTAGAAGAAACTTTTAATATAAACGTAAGTGGTGATATAGAAATTCAAGTAATTTTTGAAGACATAGTAAAAATCGTTTACCCTGAAGAGATTAATAGTGCTGATAATATAATAGTGAAAATTAACGAGGACAATACTAAGTTTAAATTAGTGTATGCTGACGGTGCTGATTATTCAAGTATTACATTATCTAATGATGCAAATGCAGAATTTTATTATTTTACAGATGGCGTAGGTGGGCTAGTGTCTACTGCAGCTGAGATCACAGCATTAGATCACTCGAAAAGATATGACATTTCTACTACTACAGAACTATGGTATGATATGCCAGATAGTGACATAAGTGTAAATGCAGTATTCGCTAAACCTAATATATATTTAGATGATTTATCGCAGCCAACAGCTTCAGGAGATGGAAGCTATGGTCAATATATGACTAACGCTTTCACAGAAAGCGTGGCAATACTGTCAAATGATATATCTGGAATCATAGCGGGACGGAGCTATTCAAGAAATTTTTTTAATCTAGGATACAATACTCTAATCACTAATACACTAATCCCTAGTAGTGTGACAAGTATAGGAAATTCTACGTTTCAGAATTGCAGCAGTTTAACATCAGTGACTATCGGTAGTAGCGTGACAAGTATAGGCGATTATGCGTTTTTTAGTACGCAATGGCTAACAGCCCTACAAGCAAATAGTTATGGATGTTATACTAATGATAATGGAAAGGTGTTCGTAATTGACGCACCTACTACTTTGACTCAAGCTGAGTTAGATACTTTCATGGCGGATATAGGTGTCATAGCTGGTTATGCGTTTAGTGGTTGCACCAGTTTAACTAATATAACTATCCCTGATAGCGTGACAAGTATAGGCTCTTATGCGTTCTGGAATTGCAGCAGTTTAACATCAGTGACTATCCCAAGCAGTGTGACAAGTATAGGCGATTATGCGTTTCAGTATTGCAGCCGTTTAACTATATATGCTGAAGCTGGCAGCCCGCCTGATGGATGGAGCTCTTCTTGGAACTATTCTAGCAGACCAGTAGTTTGGGGGGTGATAGAAAAGACATACACATTTATGAATGGAAGTGCTGAGTTAGGTAGCGTCACTAGAACGGGTGGAGTTAGTCCTGCTGAATCTTTTAATTATCAAATTAATCAGTTAGTAGATGGAAAGTATTTTCATGGTTGGTATGATAATGCTGAATTTACTGGTTCTGCTGTCAGCCTTCCATATTACAGCACTACTAAAACTACGTTATATGCTAAATTCGAAAATGAAAAACTGATCGACGGAAAAAGTTTAAGCACGGCATTTGATATTTTAGTAAATCAAACTAAAAGTATTTTTCTTACTAGTGAATTTGATGGTGGATATAGAAATAATGGCGGCGGATGGTTTAGATTTACCCCGACTGTAAGCGGGCAGTATAAATACACTGAAATAAGTATTGTCGACGCTTATTGGACATTATATAAGAGTGATGGCAGCAGGTGGACATATTCTGATAGTGAAACTTGGACGCCTTCGACTACATATAATCTAACGGCAGGGGAAACATACTATATATGTATAGAGCCATATAGTTCAAGTGATCTGAATAAATGGTTAACTATCACTATAACTAAAGTGTAAAAAACATAAAACAATGAAGATGTTTTTTGTAAAAATAATAAATCATATTTTACCTATTTGGAAATATGATGAATCGCTTTAGGGAAAAGTGATTTGGAAAAATTATATATAAAAAAATCTTGTTTAATTATATAGCAATAAAAAAGATGGTTAATTCCATCTTTTTTTTGGGTTTGGGTGGGGGTGCTTATTATTATATTTTTTAGAGTGGCGGAAATATTGTTTAGGATATAGGGGTGAAGTGGATGTTTATTATTTTATTATTAACTTTTTCGAAGTGATAGTGGCCGCTGCCTGATAATATGAACACATCTTCATCTAGGTAAATAGGGAAGATTAATTGAAGAGAAAAGAAGGCTAGTAAATCATCTTTTTTGAGATCAGATATCAGGTCATCTGAAAGATAATTTTGACAGTCAGAGAAGTGGCCGAGAAGGGCTGATTTTAAAAATGTTAACTCTGCAGGCTCATAACTTTTTTCATCAATAGAATCTGAACCAGCTGATACCACTGCATTTTTTATTTCCCCATTTTCTATTCTTATCATTTTCATTCTGCCGCGCAGGTCTGCATAGTCGCATATCGCAGCGAAATCGGTTTCGTTTTCTATATCTATTACATGCCATTCATCTGCTAATATTTTTTCACCATTTTTAATTATCATTCTTTTTTCATCTAGGAAATATACATCAATTCCGCTAATGTTTTCTTTCACGCAGCTATCATATTTTTTAAATAATTCATATTTTCCGTCTTCTGTTTTCAGATGAGTAGAATATATAGAGTTATCATTTTTTAGTAAGGCGCTCTCATTTATGAATGTAGGCAGCACTAAAAATGCTACTCTGTTCATATCTATATGGAAAATTTTCAGATAATCACATTTTGATTTTAGTTTCTCTATCTTAGTAGTGAATTCTGCCTGAATACTGGTAGTCGAAAAGGGAGTGAATGTAAATAGTAAATCTTCCTGACTATCCATTTTAATACGCACAGGAGGGCCATCATTTTTTATTTCTTTTTCTCTTCCGTTTAGTTTTAATATTCCAGAGTGCAAACTAAAAATATATACATCTTTTTTCATATAGTATTTTATGATGCGATTAATCATTTCATTACACATTATTGGATAGTTTATCTATTTCTCTTATTGAAAAACATTATTAATAGCAAATAAAATTATTTTCCTTAATTTTTCATTAAAAATATTTGCATTTTTTAAAAAAAATGTATAAAATATTGTTGTAGGTAAGTGAAGAGTGTTTTTTTACATTTTTCACATTAAAATTTTAATTTGAGTTATACTAAATTAAGAGTAGGAGAAAATTATTATGAATAGTCTAAAAAGAAAATCAGGTAGCAGCATTTCAATAATGACTGGATTATCGCTACTAGTCCTTTGTTTAATCGCATTAGCGGGTATGCTTGTTTCTAGAGCATGGTTCTCTGATGAGAAGGATGTGACGGAAAGCATGACTGCTGGAAGGATCATAATAGGGGTGAATGACGATAGCGTTAGCCAGAACTTATTTAGCCAAAGCGTTTTAGATGGTAGCATATCACTAGTGAATGATGTGACTATCGAGCTGAACGCAGATAGCCAGTCAGCATATGGAAGAATCTATATGGAGTTTTTAGGCACTGATGCTACGGCTTACACTCTGAACCATGATTTAACTACATATGAAAGTTCTGATTATAAGTGGGAAAGAATAGGCCAATATTACTATCTAATGAATTTAGACAATACACCTAAAGAAATGGTGGTAGGAACTACATATACATTCCTTGAAAAAGCGGCGAATACTTTCAGCGTAATCCCGACTACAGGGGACACTCTAGACATGAATGCGAAAGCTGTTCAATCAGCTAACACTAGCCCGGCTACGGCAGCTAGTTTAGCGGCTCTATTAGGTGATAATATCACCGGCATAAAAAATATAGATTTAAATGTTACAGGAACAGGGGTGATTACACCTATCCCATCATACACCACAGCAGGAAGTATATCTTTCACAGTTTCAGCTACAGGAGTGGATGAAACTATCAAGACTATGAGCGTAGTTAATGGAAGTATTACTTCTGAAACTGGAACAGAAACAGAAAAAACTTATACAGTAAGCCTTCCAGGTAATATCAGTATATCAATAGATGTAGGCGTAAAACCACCAGTAGACATAATTATTCCAGAAGTTCCTAATATCGCGGATCTTATGACTCTAGTGTTTAATGAAGATAAAACGCGATTTAAAATAATATATAATAGTCCAAGCATTGATTATAGTGATGTAGTATATCCAGACAATGCGGCTGCAGAATTTTATTTCTTCACACCACTAAATACTAGAATAATATCTACAACTGATGAAAATTTAGCTGCAGATCAAATTTATGCATTAGATCAGGAAGAGAGATATGACGTTTCAGATTATAGTATTTTAGAGATTGAAACAGCTGCTGATTTTGATAACAGACAGTTTTGGTATGATGTTCCAGTAGGTGGAGTAGTGGTTTATCCGCTATTTGCAGTGCCTACAACTAATAATACTAATGATGTATACCACATATTTGCTAATTCAATTTTGAATTTAGATGATGATTGGGGATCAAGTTATACTCAAAAAAATATACTATTATCAAGTAGAATTAATGCAATTCCTAATTGGAAATTTGGAAGTGTCCATGAGGCTGGGCAAATTAGAAGTTTAACTATACCTTATAGTGTTAGATCATTAGGTGAACAAATGATTAATTGGAATGACAAGCTTGAAAGTATAATTATACCTCCTAGTGTGACAAGTATCAGCTATGCAGCTTTTAATTCTTGCGTGAATTTAAGTAATGTTATAATTATGGAAGGATGTACGGTTATAGGCGCAAGACAATTTTCTCAATCTAAAATAAGTGACATAACTATACCTTCTACCGTTACCAGTATAGGAGCTGGAGCTTTTCTACTTTGTGATTTATTGACAGATATGACAGTGAAATCTGCTATTCCACCTACTTTAGGCGCAGATGCAATACCTTCTGCTGTGACAACAATACGCGTTCCAGCAGATAATGTAAATGATTATAAAACCGCTGATGGCTGGTCATCATATGCTAGCATGATAGTGGGATATTAATATAAAAAAAGATGGATGATTCCATCTTTTTTTGGTTATTGGAGAGAGGGGGGTATTTCATATATGTGATTTTTTCTTTATCATCTAGAGAAGTGAGATTGTCGGAAGGTGAAAGTTCTAATCAAAGTATATAAAGAAAAAAAACTACTTACCAGAAGTAGTTTTTTTTCATATGGTGCGGTCGAAAGGACTTGTAATAGAGCAGTGCAGCTACGCTGCCGGCGTAATCATCGAGAGAAGCGAGATTACCGGAAGGTGAAAGTCCAATGCTAAAATATAAAAGAAAAAACTACTTACTAGAAGTAGTTTTTTCATATGGTGCGGTCGAAAGGACTTGAACCTTCACACCGGGTGGTACTAGTTCCTAAGACTAGCGCGTCTGCCATTCCGCCACGACCGCATCTCATAACGCTATTCATTATACAGCAATCTTAAAATATTGTCAAGAGATTTTATTATTTTTTTTGCTTTTAATTTTTTTTGTGCTATAATGAATATATACATTATGATTTGATAACATTTAAAAGGAGTGTTTTATATGAGGAAAATAGTAATTATCGGTTGTGGAAATGTGGGAATGGCTTATGCTTACTCGCTAGTTTTAAAGAAAGGGCATTTAGATGAATTAGTGCTGATAGACGCTAATAAAGATAGAGCGGACGGTGAAGCGCTAGATCTATCGCACGCTGCGGCAGCTATGAATAAGCATATAGATATTTATGCTGGCGATTATAGTGATGTGGGGGATGCTAGCATTGTTTGTATATGTGCGGGGGCGAACCAAAAAGAAGGGGAAACTCGCTTAGATCTACTAAAGAAAAATGAAGGCATATTTAGATCTATTATAACTGAGATAAATAAGACTTCATTTAATGGAATATATTTGATAGGAACTAATCCGGTGGATGTGATGACTCTAGTGACTAAGAGGCTATCAGGATTTAGCCCAGAAAAAGTGATAGGTAGCGGAACTACGCTAGACACTATGAGGCTAAGGCATCATATCAGTAAAAAGCTAAACGTGAACCCGAAAAATGCACATGCTTATGTAATAGGTGAGCATGGTGATAGCGAGTTCGTGCCTTGGAGTAATGCGATAGTTGGGCTGAACGCTATAAAAGAGTATATTAGTAAAAAGGAAATGAATGAAATAGAGGCAGAAGTTAAAGGTGCTGCCTATGAAATAATAAACAAAAAAGGGAACACTGCATATGGAATAGGTGCCTGCCTGGCTAATATAAGCTATGATATATTTGATGACGCGCATACTATATGGTCAGTTAGCGCTTATAATGAAAAGTATGATATATACTTCGGTATGCCGAGTGTGATAGATGTGGGAGGTGTGAAAGAGGTTTATTATCTAAGACTAGATAAGAGCGAAGAAGATAAACTTCAAAACTCTATAGATATAATAAGAGCAGCGGTAAAAGGGTTGGATGAAAATTAAAAAAGAGCGTCACTTGGACGCTTTTTTAGTAGGGATGTCATTTTTTTTTAAAACTGGCTTAGCCTTTTCTTCTCCGGTTAGACGCATTTCGACTCTTCTTAATTGTTTCAAGTAGTGGTTTAGCTTTCTTCTATCTTCATTTCTTTCTATGATTAAATTTATTAAAGCTTCCCA
>CAYJMU010000032.1:0-2772 GCA_964371605.1 uncultured Lachnospiraceae bacterium | reverse complement strand
TTTAAAATATTTTGTGCTTTTTTATCAACTTCTAAAACTGTTGAACCAATATTTAAAATTTCGTTCACTATGTCAGGCAGCCATTTAGAAACTATGGCACTGAAAATGAGTCCACACATGCCGCCAATAAGTAGAAATAAACTCATATGTTTTTTTTCATTATTTATGGTAGCTATGCCATATGCTTTCAGTCTGAGGTTCGCTCTTAGTATTTTGCTGGCTTCTTCTGGCAAATATTCGCCATAATCTTTTATATGGATGATAAGATGAATAAGCTGCTTTTTTGGAATGAGGAAAAAAGCTTCTTCTAATTTTTCGAATAATATATTATTTAATTTATCTACATCATTGTTCCCTAAATTTTTTTCTACTAGTTCGCTAAATGTGTCAAAGTATAGCTCTATGTGCGTGTAAGATTTTTTCACCTTATAATACATTTTCACTATATCATTTTTCGCAGACATAATTTCTTTCTCAGTCATTTCATTCTCCTTGTATTAATTATTTTGGATATAAAAGTTTTTTTTATTCAAGTAGGCTAAAATTAATAATTTTCTCCCCATTTAAAAATGCGATTTTTCAAATGCTTTGATGTTCAAATTAAAAAAATATTTTTTTTATTAAATCGCTTGCACTATTAAAATCCTTGTGATATAATATTCGAGTAAATATGACAAACGGAGGATTTTTATGCGTATAGCGATTGTTGCAGATAGCAGCTCAGGCATCAAGCCTACAGATATTGAGGATAAGGATATTTTCCTTCTACCTATGCCTTTTTCGGTAAATGGTGAAGAACACTTTGAAGATGTTTCTATCACTCAACCAGACTTTTATGAACTTTTAACAAATGATGATACTAAGGTTTCTACATCACAACCATCTACTTATAGTGTAGAGGAGTTATGGACTAATATTCTTAAAGAGTATGATCATGTTATTCATATACCACTTAGCAGTAATCTTAGTGATGGTTGTAAAGCGGCTATGAATTTAGCTGAGCAAAGTTTTAAAGGAAAAGCTACAGTTATAGATAATCAGAGAGTATCTGTCACTCTAAAGGAATCTATCTATGAAGCTGAAAAAATGGTTAAAGATGGAAAAAGTGTGGAAGAGATAGTTGCTCACTTAAACGATACTAAACTTAATTCTAGTATATACATAGCATTAGCTACACTGAAATACTTAAAGAAAGGTGGTAGAATCACTCCAGCTGCAGCTGCGATAGGCGAAGTTTTAAAATTAAAACCTATTCTTCAAATTCAAGGCGGAAAATTAGATGCTTATAAAAAAGTGCTGTCTAAAACTATGCCTAAGGGAGAGCTTTTAAAAGCTGCTGATAAAGATATTAAAGGTAGATTTGCAGATGCTTATGAAGCTGGAAAATTAAAAGGCGCGATAGTTTATACTGATAATTTAAAGGAAGCGCTTGCATTTAAAGAAGAAGTTCAGGCTAAATTCCCTAAACTAAAAATCGAGTTTGTAGATCCATTATCACTAATCGTTTCTTGTCACATTGGTGGCGGAACTATGGCTATAGCTTTATTTGAATCTATCAAGGATTAGTTTATTAAAAAAGTAGAGCATAGCTTAAGGCTATGCCCTTTTTATAAATGAAGAAATTTTAATAAAATCATTGAAAATTTCAAGATTTTATGTTATATTATGTTAAATGTTTTTTATATGAACTTTTTTAAGTTTATATACTATGGAGGATTTATGTTCGGTTTTAATTTTTGGTCAAAATCTAAAAATTTAAAAAAAGAAATGGTTATAGATGAAGATGCCGTTAATCTGCCGATTGATGATGTTTTAGTGGATGTCACTGAGGATAGCATCGATGCTTTTAATAAAGAATTGGTTGGTGATGACTCTGACGTGGTTATCGCTGAAAGAATCAAAACTAAAGAGAAAACTAAAATTTCTAAAAAGAGTGCTATTTTCGTGTCATCCATAGTAGCGGTGACCGCTATTTTTAGTGGCGGGTATGCTGGAGCTATGTATAACAATTATTTTGGAGCAATGCCTCAGGTAGACTATTCTCAGTTTTCAGAGGCAGAGCTAAGAGGTGATGATCTTAATTTAGCTTTAGATGAATATTCAGCAGGTATTTCAGTAGATGAATATATATCTAATGTGGGCAAGAATGGTGCGATATACGCCTATCTTGTGGCAGAAAATAATGCTAACAAAAAAAATGACTTCGAAGTGTCAGTGGACGGGATGGTGGACGCAGGGATAGCCGCCCAAGATTTCTTAAGCTACAAGGTGAAAACTGGCGACAAACATTATTCTGAAAATATTACTGGTGGAATGATGAGCTTAGCTGAGCAAATATATTTCGAAAATGACAAATACATAAAAGTAGAAGGAAAAGATATAAAAGAAAGCGGCGGAAAATTAACTGCTAAATACAGCGGTGAAAAATCTTCATACTCAGCGGATGAATTTTCAGAACTAAACGGAACTAACATGGCTGAGATCTTGCCATATATCATTTCGACCGAAACGGTGAACAGTGTGGTTAGCGAAAAAGAGATAGTGTCAGCTAACGGTGAAAAGAGGCATGAAATCAAATTAGAACTTCATAACGTGAAATCTGTGCTAAATTATGCTAAGCAAATCAAGCGTGTGAGTGACCTAAGTGAATACCCGTCATTTAATTATATTAACATCACTATAGAAATAGATGAAAATTTTAATTTAGTGAGAGCGGTAGTGAAAGAGGAATATCAAATCAAATATAGTGCAGTATTAAGTCCTACTTGCGTA
>CAYJMU010000031.1:0-9886 GCA_964371605.1 uncultured Lachnospiraceae bacterium | reverse complement strand
TCCTGAGTAGTGGTATTAGAATCTGCTATACTATCATGTTTAGTAAACACGCCATAAACTGTTCCATAGTTTTCACAATTTGTGATAACATGTTTACCTTGAGCAGTTCTACCTATAATACCACCTAAGTTAGCTATATTAGTATCTGTATAAACATTAACCTTGTTTACTATATTATTAATAGTAAGATTATTATTATTTTCATAAGATTCACCTATATAACCAGCTAAAGCACCTGCATAAACAGCGTTTCCGAAAGCTGCATTATTTTCAATGTTCGCCACCACTGCACCACTTTCAAGTGTTAAATTATAAGCAGAGATCACAGCTTTACCGAATAAACCTGCATAAACATCTACTTGCTCGCTAGCATGATTAACGCTAACGTCTACATACATATTCTTAATAGTAGCATTATTTACACCGATGATAGTGATAGCCTGTTCATATGATTCCCAATTTTCATTAGAAATAGGAGTCCATAATCTTCCGTTTAAATCTATTTCTCCAGATATATTGAATGTGGTATTAGCATAAGGGAATTCGCTCACGCCATCCCATTCACCTATCACTTTAGATAAATAAGCTAATTCTGCAGCACTATCTATCACATAAGGATCATTTTGCGTCCCATTACCTGATGAGAATCCTGAAGCAGCCATATCTAACCAATTTCCGCTAATAGCATCGATGGTAGCTAAATCAGCAATCTTCTTAGCATCGCTATCATTGTTCATTTCTTCAGCACTCTTACCAGCTTCAGCATCTAATCTACTTGTGATTTGATTTTCTACGTGTGCTAAAATCGCATCGTTTAAATCAAAGCCTGTTAGCGAAGCAGTATTTACGAAATCTGTATAAGCTCCACCAGTGAAAACATCTTGATTTAATAGTTTCATAGCTGCATTCACTTCTGCTATCATTTCAGCTTCATAATTTTGCTTTAATGTTTCTTTAGTATAGCTATTTACGCTATCTAGCCCGCTGATACTATTTACTATATTTTCTGCAGTAGTCAAAACTTGTTCACTATCAGGGTTAGAATTATAAGTGTTTATTCCTTGAGTAGAATTAACACTAATTGCAGGTAGCACTGCACCAGTTAAACCTAGAGCAAGACTCATCATTACTGCTGGAGCTTTGCTCTTCTTTTTAGTGATGTCTAGTTCGTTTTTCACTTTTCCTTTTTTACCTTTCACTTTAAATTCTCCCATTTTTTTAAAACTTTTATTTTTTTAATTATAAATTATGAATTACTCTTTCCTAATAAGTAGAATCCATGAGCGTTAGCTAATACTGGATTTTCATCTACTATAAGTCTAGGGTCATCGAATTTAGCTTTTAATTTACTGCTAAATAATTGAGAACCGCCGCCTGTCATGATTATTTTGTAGAATTTATTGAATTCTAGACCTAATGACATAACTTCTGCATAAATTCTTTCTACCATATCATCTGAACATAATTCAGCGTATTGACCTAAATCGAATGTACCGAATGGAGTTTCTACCACTGGAGATTCTATTAGTTTCATATCTAGTTCATGTGCGTTTAATGAGTTGATGTTCGCTTTAGGAATATCATTGTTTACTTTTTCTTGAACTGAACTGATGTAATCACTCACACCTAGATCGAACCCGAATGTAGAACTAACTCTACCTGAGTCAAGTACCGCGATATCTGTAGTTCCCCAACCGATATCTACTACTAACGCTCTTTGGCTGATGCCTTTTTCGTCGAACTCACCAGTAGCTTCATCATATACGTGAGTGTATAATGTTCCTAATGGTTGAGTAGTCACTATAACGTCTACTACTTCGAATTCGATATCATTCATTTGATCCCAGTATACTGATTTGATAGAATGTTCACCCATTAATGAAGTTTTGATTTTTTCTAACAATGCTTCATCTTTAGCGTAAGCACTTGGCACACCTGTCACGATCTTCACTTGGTGACGGTATTCAGGGTTTAATACTGATGCTACTGCGATTAATGCAGCGATCTTGAATGTATTAGATCCGTATCTAGCTTTACCTCTAGCACCAGCACCCATTGAGCTGATATCTCCCACTTCATAGATAGCACTATCATATACGTACATATGGTAGTCTGTCTTGAATGAGAATAGTAAACTATCATCCTTGATTTCCTTTACAGTGTTTCTGTATTTAAGATGTTTGTCATCTGTCCATACCTTGATGGTAGAGTTAGCTACGTCTACCCCGATTATCTTAATCTCGTTTAATCCTTTTTTAGCCATTTTCTTTTTTCTCCTCTCTGTTTTTATGCTATATATTTTCCGTTTTTTTATTTTCGCAGGAAAATTTGCACAACATATACGAAATAAGTATATCACCTAATTTTTCAAAAATCAAAAATTTTAACAAAAATTATAGATAAATGGTGGTTTTTTGTGTATTTTTGCTTTATTTTTAGTGTATTTTGAAAGATTTTATAATAGAAATTTATCTTACACTATACACATAATGCTAAAAACCGACTTTTTCAATACTTTTATGCCATATATATAAACTAAAAATATATATAATTACTTTATACTTTTTATCAAATAATATACATTTTGTTTTAGATTTATAAATAAAAAAAGCACAAAGCTGTGCCTTGTGTTTTTTATTTTTTTAATAAACTTAAAAGATAATCTCTACCTTGCGCTGGAGCATCATCCTTTCCTGATTTTCCACCTATATTAAATCCTGCCGCGCCACCTGAACTGCTAGAAGCCTTAGCTGCTGGTTTAGCCGCTGGCTGAGGAGCAGGTTGTGGAGCTGGCGCTGGCGTAGGTGCAGGAGCCGGAGCTGGTGCTGCTGGAGCAGGTGCCGGAGCTGGCGCAGGAGCAGGCGCTGGCTGAGGAGCAGGCGCTGGTGCTGGTGCTGGCTGAGGCATAGGTGCCGGAGCAGGCGCTGGTTGATATTGCGGTTGTGGAGCTGGTTGATATTGAGGCTGAGCCATAGGTTGTTGATAACCATAGCCAGCATTAGGTTGATATTGAGGCTGAGCCATAGGTTGTTGATAACCGAAATTACCACCCATACCATACATATCTGGCTGAGGCATACTCATAGGTTGAGGCATATTAAAATTGCTTCCGCCCATAGTTCTGAAACTTCCGCCACTGCCTAAGTTTTGCATTCTTTTAGAAACTAACCATATGAAAAAGTTTTGAAAATCAGTGACTTTCCCCTTCATCATATACTTATAATCATCATTTAATACTTCACTTTCTACACAATTCTCAATAGATTCTAAAGCGTTCACTACCGCTAGCATATTATTCACTGTGATATTATTTTCAGGTGAATTCATTATGTTAACATTACGCTGCATATCTTTGAGACTTCTTTCTATATCTTCTAATCTCATTTTTTCCTCTCACTTTTACCGCTTAATTTGATTGCCTAAATTCTTCACCCTTCTAAATTTAATTATGAATTACTCTTTCCTAATAGGTAGAATCCATGAGCGTTAGCTAATATTGGATTTTCATCTACTATAAGTCTTGGATCGTCGAATTTTGCTTTTAGTGGAGCTTCAAATAATTGAGAACCGCCACCTGTCAATATGATTTTGTAGAATTTATTGAATTCTAAACCTAATGACATTACTTCTGCATAGAATCTTTCCACCATTTCTTCAGTACATTGCTCTACATATGGTGATAAATCAAATGTTCCGAATGGAGTTTCTACTACAGTTGATTCCACTAATTTAGTATCAAGTTCATGTGCATTTAATGAATTGATATTTGCTTTAGGGATTTCATTGTTTACTTTTTCTTGAACTGAACTGATGTAATCACTCACACCTAGATCGAACCCGAATGTAGAACTAACTCTACCTGAGTCAAGTATAGCGATATCTGTAGTTCCCCAACCGATATCTACTACTAACGCTCTTTGGCTGATAGCTTTTTCATCAAATAATCCAGTTTCTTCATCATATACATGAGTGTATAATGTTCCTAATGGTTGAGATGTCACTATAACGTCTACTACTTCGAATTCTATGTCATTCATAGTATCCCAGTATACTGACTTAATAGCATGTTCTCCCATTAAAGAAGTTTTGATTTTTTCTATTAATGCTTCATCTTTAGCATAAGCGCTTGGCACACCTGTCACGATCTTCACTTGGTGACGGTATTCAGGGTTTAATACTGATGCTACTGCGATTAATGCAGCGATCTTGAATGTATTAGATCCGTATCTAGCTTTACCTCTAGCACCAGCACCCATTGAGCTGATATCACCTACTTCATAGATAGCACTATCATATACATACATATGGTAGTCTGTCTTGAATGAGAATAGTAAACTATCATCCTTTATTTCCTTTACAGTGTTTCTGTATTTAAGATGTTTGTCATCTGTCCATACTTTGATAGTAGAGTTCGCAACGTCTACACCAATAATTTTAATTTCATTAAGTCCTTTCTTAGCCATAACTTTTTTTTCAATTCTCCTTCTACTTATATTTAATGTATTGGCCTAATACTTCGCCAAATTTGTATTTATCGAAAGCTTTAGTGTCATGTTTGTCAACTCTTAGCTTAACAGCATAAGGGCCAGCTTTCTTAACTACTTTCTTATCGCCACATCTTAATACTGTGTCTGTAGGCACTAGGTAAACGCCTAATGGACTACCATTATCTAAAACTACTATACCAACGTAAGATTTGTCATCATTTACTTTGATTTCATCTAAAGGAAATTCTATTTCTTTATCACTAACTTCTATACCTACGCAGTATACTAAAGCTAAAGTTTCACCAGTTAACATGTCTTGGTAAACAGCAGCATTGTTTTGATATCTCTTAGTAAAGTTACATTTTCTAGCTACGCTATCTATGGCAGCTAATGCCTTTTTATTATTTTCCAATTCAGTGAATGGAACGCTCTTAGGCTTAAGGCTTGCTAATAATCCTAAATTCATATTGATTTTCCTCCTTATTTTTCCCCATCATTTTTTTTAGAACCAAAAGAATTAGATGTAAGATTCTTTAAGCGGTTATCCACTTTAGTCACTACCTTTTCTTTAGGAGCTTCTTCTTTATAAGAATGAGTCACGCTTCTAATGTTTTTAGCAAACTTTTCCACTTTGTCCTCATCTTTCTTCACTTCTACTTTAGCTGCTGCTGGTTGAAAACTAGCTATATCTCTAACTTTTTCTTGCTTAGCAGTCGCTGCTTCTTTCTTCGCCTTAGCTTCTTCTCTTTTAGCTATTTCTTCTGGTTTTTGACGCTTTTTAATGTAAAGCACTACAAAAATAGCTGCTGCCGCTAAAGCAATAATTCCTAAAACTAATCCGATCAATCCGCCTACAGTGTTTAAAACACCTGAACCCATTTGTCTTAATTCTAATACCATAAAACACACTCCCTATTTTCTATTTCTTTTAAGATCACCAGATGAATTTCAGAGGAATTCCGCCAAAAAATCTAGAAATGGTTATCTTATATCTAAGATTATATCATTTAATTTTTGAAAAATCAAAAAAAAATTAAAAAATAGTCGATTTTTCCACTAAAATACACTAATTTAGGGTGTTTTTTAGCGTTTTGCTCCTTTTTCTCTATCTTTTTCTCCTATTTAAGCTTGTTTTTATAGCAAAAAGTCTTTGTTTTTTCCTGATTTTATATATTCAAACGATATATATTAGCTATTTTATACACATATTTACTATTTATTCATTTCTTAAATTTCTGATAAACTAAAAAAGAGAGGGAATTTTCCCTCTCTCTGTTTTTTAAGATCTTAGAAAGTTCTGTAAACGAACTTGATTCCTGGTCCCATTGTGCATGCAAGTGCTGAATTTTTTACATATGTTCCTTTGAACACTGCAGGTCTAGCCTTTAATACAGCTGTCATTACTGCGTTTAAGTTTTCAGTAAGTTTTTCTACGCCGAAGCTAACTTTACCGATGATAACGTGAATATTGTTAGTTTTGTCTAAACGGTATTCTACTTTACCAGCTTTTACATCACTGATAGCTTTAGCGATATCAGTAGTAACTGTTCCACTCTTAGGATTAGGCATTAAACCTTTAGGTCCTAAAACCTTAGCTATTCTACCTACTAATCCCATCATGTTAGGAGTAGTGATACATACATCGAAATCTAACCATCCTTGATTTTGGATCTTAGCGATGATATCTTCATCACCTACTACGTCCGCGCCAGCTTTTTCAGCAGCGATAGCGTCATCACCTTTAGCGATAACTAAAACTCTAACAGTTTTACCTGTTCCGTTAGGAAGTACTACTACCCCTCTAACTTGTTCGTCAGCTTTACGACCGTCAACGCCTAACTTAACGTGAAGTTCAACGCTTTCATCAAACTTAGCAGTAGCTGTCTTAACTGCTAAATCCATAGCCTCTTCTAGCTCATAAACTTTTTGCTTATCAAAAAGTTCAGATGCTTTTAAATATTTTTTACCTTTTTTCATATTTTCCTCCCGTGGTATTAACGAATAGAAACTTTATTTCCATTCTCCCAATTATTTAGCGATAGTCACGCCCATACTTTTAGCTGTGCCTATAATCATTTTTTCTGCAGCTTCTACAGTGTTAGCATTTAAGTCTTTCATTTTAAGTGTAGCTATTTCAGTGATTTTTTCCATAGAGATTTCTCCTACTTTTTCACTGTTAGGCTTAGCACTAGCAGTTTCTAAACCACAAGCTTTTTTAATTAAAACTGCAGCTGGTGGAGTTTTAGTTATGAAACTGAATGTTCTGTCTTCATAAGCTGTCACCACTACTGGTATGATTAAACCTACGCTTTCTATAGTTCTTTCATTGAATTGTTTAATGAAATCAGGACTTGATACACCGTGAGGTCCTAACGCTGAACCAACACTTTGTCCTACTTTTGCTTCACCACCTGGTAATTGCATTTTTATGACTGCTTTTATTTTCTTAGCCATGTCTTCCTCCTGCTCATAATCACGAGCAATTCGTGGTATAACGAGGGTGCATTATAAATCAGATTTACACCTCTCCCACATATATATTTAAACGAAGCTTACTTCGATTAAACCGTTTTTTTAGATAACAATATTTATACTGCCATCTTTCTTAGTGAATGCATATCCACGTCCACTGTAGTTTCTCTACCGAACATTTCTACCATCACCTTGCACTTTTCTTCGTCCAGATTAATTTCCATAATCTCTCCAACTGTGTCTTTAAGTGCTCCGTCTAAAATCATTACTGTATCACCCACGCTGAACGCGATCTCTACACTAGTTCTTTCTAGTCTCCATGTTTCCACATCTCTATCAGGTAGAGCTAGCGGCCATGCTCCTGGACCCACGAATGATTTTACTCCTCTAGTCTTAGTGATATGATGCCATATATCATTTCCATAAATCATCTTAATGAAAATGTAAGTAGGCATAAGTTTTCTTTCCACTTCCTTTTTCTTTCCTGAAGCAGTTTCTTCTAAAACTATTTCAGTAGGACAAACTATATCTAGAACTCTATGCTCTAAATTATTTTTCGCCACCACACGCTTTAGATTTTCTACCGCAGTGTTTTCGAAACCAGGGCTAGTGAAGAGAACATACCATTTAGGATTTTCTGTATCTAAATACGTGCTTTCCATCATACTTCTTTCTGCCATAAAATCCTCCTATACCGTCGGGATACCGTTCACTAAAATGCCGTGAAGATAACCTAAGCCTAAGTCAATAAGAAGAAGACTCACCGCGAAGAATAAAACCACGCCGATCACAGCGAAAGTTTTCTTCATAACTTTCCCAAATGATGGCCAAGTCACTTTCTTTAATTCGCCGAAAACTTCTTTAGTTTTCCTGCCTACCTTGTTCTCTTTTTTAACTTTGTTAGATTTTTTCACATTTTTAGCTTTTTTATCAGCTATATTCTTAGCATTTTTAGTGGTAGTATTTTCCACTTTTTCTGAAGTCATTTCTTCCACTTCTTTTACATTTTTAGCCATGCGACACTCCCCTAATTACTTACTTTCTTTATGCGCTGTGTGCTTTTTACAAAAAGGACAATACTTGTTTAATTCAAGTCTTTCAGTTGTATTCTTTTTGTTCTTTTTAGTAGCGTAATTTCTTTGCTTACACTCAGTACATGCCATAGTGATATTTCCTCTCATGATACCCTCCTGATTTCCTATATATTTACTTAAAAAACAGCACCTAGGACCAGATGCTAATTTATAATACTACATTTACCCCCTTTTGTCAAGTGTTTTTTCACTTATATTTAAAAGAAAAAAACTGGAAAATATTTGCTATTTTTCTTTTTTTAGGTTATACTTATTATGTCTAGTGATGATTAATTTATTGCTAGCTTTAAATGAAAAATCAAAAAGGAGAAATTTATGAATTTTAAAGGAAGTAAAACAGAGAAAAATTTAATGAAGGCTTTCGCTGGTGAAAGTCAAGCGAGAAATAAATACACTTACTATGCTAGTAAGGCTAAGAAGGAAGGCTATACTCAAATAGCTGAAATCTTCGAAGCTACAGCGAACAATGAAAAAGAGCACGCTAAAATGTGGTTCAAACTATTTGAAGGCGTAGGCAGCACTTATGAAAACCTTATAGCTGCAGCAGCTGGCGAAAATGGCGAATGGACAGATATGTATAAAGTTATGGCTGAAGAAGCTAGAGAAGAAGGCTTCATCGACATAGCAGAAAAACTAGAAGGCGTGGCTAAAATAGAAGCAGCGCATGAAGCTAGATATCTAAAACTAGCTGAAGCTGTGAAAAATGGCAGCGTGTTCGTGAAAGAAGAAGAAACTACTTGGGAATGCAGAAACTGCGGACACCTACACACTTCTTCATCAGCACCAGAAGTTTGCCCAGTGTGTGATCACCCTAAAGCTTACTTCGAAGTTAGAAAAGAAAACTACTAATCTAACTCAGAATTTAAAAAACCCAAAAAGGCGACTTAAACCCTAAGCCGCCTTTTTTATATTTACATTTTTCGCTGAAACTTTCACTCCCACTTCTTAACATAATATTTCTATCACTCTAAAAAAAGATGATAATATAATAAATACCGCCCTTCACTCCTATCCACTAAAAAAAGATGGAATCACCCATCTTTTTTAATATTTACAAAGTCTTTTGGAATCATTATGTGATGCTGAACTCAATTGTTCCTGAGCCGCCACCACCCCACATAGAATCACCCCAACTTATCCCTATATAGTATTTCACTCCTGCCGTGAAATTATAGTTAAAATAAAAATCTCCCCAATCATCACTATCGTAATATATTTCATTGAAATTTTCATTGTAAACAACACAGTTGTGGTTATACTGCTCCTCTGGCATATAATCACTCCCACCACTTCTGATATTATAAGATCTACTTTCAGTAGGAATAAATTCATAATAAGTAGGATTATAATATTGCGCATTTGGACTATACGTAATCCCAACTTCTGCTTTGAATGGAGCGTCTTCAGATCCATCAGGCTCGATAAATTTAGCATAAAGAGTATTCTTGCCTTCCGCGGAATAATAAGGAAAACTTACTGCTGAGCCAGTAAACCCTGCATTATCATACCATCCAGCGAAATATTTGCCATCCAGCGTAGTCACAGGTTCATCTTTTACGAAATAGTATTCCTGACTAGCCACAGCAGAACCACCATTTGTCTCAAAATTATAAACTATATTTTGCGCACCCCAATTAATTTTAGTGTACGAATGCTCCCAACCTTCTGGCTTGCTAGCATGCTCTGTATATACACCGAACTTAGCATATAAAGCAGAATCACCTACCATTATAACGCTATCTGGAACTATCAATGTTTCTAAATTACTACATCCACTAAAAGCATATCTTCCTATTATTTTTAACCCATCAGGAAGAACTCCTCTCGTAATAT
>CAYJMU010000030.1:8054-10192 GCA_964371605.1 uncultured Lachnospiraceae bacterium | reverse complement strand
AAGAAAGAGAACGTTGACTTTCGCTAACATAAAAAATCTTTTCAAAAGAAAGGCTAAAAAAGAAAAAGTAGCAGAAGAGGAAATCCTTCCTGCTGAGAAAAAAGTAGAAGTGAAAGAAGAGAAAAAATCCACTACTAAAAAAGCAGCAGAAAAAAGTATAGCGAAAAAAGCTACTACTAAAAAAACTACCGCTGAAAAGCCAGCAGAAAAAAAGACTACAACTAAGAAAACTATTAAAAAATAAGGAGGAAGTATGTCAAATTTAAAATTACTGATATCTATGCAGTTAAGAGATAAACTTAGTCTTGCTAAAAATGTTAGCAAAAACGCTAAGATTCAAGGCATCATTTCTCAAGTTCTAAAACTAGTAGTCTATACCGGCATTATTTACGGAGCACTTACTCTGATTAAAATGTTTAGCCTTATTAGCACAGATGCGGTCATACCACTAAACGCATTCGCATTGTTATTATCATTTATGTTATTATTATCTGTCATCGCTAGTACTAAATCTATTATAAACCATTTATATCTAGCTAAAGATAATCAATTTTTGTTCACGCTTCCAGTGAAGAGAACGGAATTATTCTTTTCTAAACTGATAGTTTTCATCTTGCAAGACCTTTTTAGAAATATGACATTCTTTCTGCCGCTACTAATAGCGATCGGCCTTGTAAACTCATTTTCTATATGGTTCTTCTTATGGGTGCCAGTAGCGTTAATACTCATCACATTATTAATCAGCGCAGTGAGCGCTCTTATATCTATTCCGTTATCATTCGTAAATAGGTTCATAAAAGGAAACAAAGTTTTAAACATTACATTTTCTATCACTGCTATAACTTTAGCTGTTTTAGGATTGTTTGCTTTGATTAGAATTATACCGAGCGATATAAACTTAGTAGAACAGTGGTCGATAGTGAGAACAGATATTGACGCTTTCCTTGCTACTGTTCCAGATAGATTCTCTTTCCTTTATGCTATTAATACAGCTTTCGTTGGCAGAATGAAGGGTTCTATACATTTATTCTTCGATGTTGACCAATTGTTAGCTATTTTATATGTAGTTTTAGCTATAGTAGGAATATTTGCAGCTGTAGTATTTGCAGCTAAACCTATATTCTTCCATATGGCATCTAAAACTAATGAGTACAAAAGAGAGATGAATGTAAAAGAAAAGAAAAACAAGAAACTTAACTCTTTCTTTACAGAGGTGAAAAAGGAGTTAACTTTAAGTGTTAGAAATTCTAATAAATTTACCACCCTTATTTATATGGCATTAGCTATTCCTTTAGCATTATTTCTATTAAACAAAGTGTTTTCAGTGATGGATGTTCGGCTAGATGGAACTAATATGATATACGCATTTAATGTTCTTATGATATTATTAATATCTTCATCTTCTAATGCAATGCTAGCTAAAACATTTAGTGAAGATGGAAGGGCGGGCTACCTATTGAAAAACAGTCCTTCTAACCCGATCAAACCACTAACTGCTAGAATCTCACTTAACGCCATCATCATGACTATCAGCATACTTATTTCTACTATCATAGCAGGAGTGATGAGCGGATTATCAGCGATAAATATATTGCTGATGTTCTTGATCATAGAATTATTCTATATTTCTCATGCCCTCAGTAGCGCGCTACTAGACTTGATGAACCCACAAAATGAGCATTATGCTACTAGCGGAGATAGTTTTAATAACCCTAATGAAGGAAAAGCTACTCTTACATCCTTCCTTATATCCGCAGTGGCTGCCTTTCTAGTGTTCTTCTTCGTGGCTGAAAACTATATTTCAGCTTGGTATAAAGTGCTTATATTCGCTACTTTATATTTCGGTTGGACGCTATACATATACATTAAAAAAATAAAAATTTATTATCAGGAGAAGTAATATGAAGAAATCTACTATTATAATGCTTATTAGCATATACTTTGCATCTATTATAGCTATCAGTTTCTTCGGTTTACGCCCTAAAATTTATGATGAAGTGATTCCAGCTGAAAGCATATCTCTTACTCACGAGATAGCTGACAATATAAAAACTCAAGAGGACACATCTAACACTTATGATGAAATATTCATCATAGATCTTTTAGAAGGTGAAAGAAATATTTTAGTTTTGAAACCG
>CAYJMU010000030.1:2459-8044 GCA_964371605.1 uncultured Lachnospiraceae bacterium | reverse complement strand
ACCGACTGTTCAGCCTTATAATGCGACGAATAAAAATTATGTTTTTACATATAAAAAAGATGATGATAAATTTCTTTTTAATGAAATAGACGGAAGAGAGGATGGAACTATAGAGTTCTTTGATTACACTAAAACTTCTGCTCTAGCCATCACTATCAAGAGCGCAGACGGCAGAAGCAGCGCTTACAAAATTTTGATATGGATAAATCCAGCTTAAAGAAAAAAACTTTTGCTAAATTTTAAACTTTGTGATATACTAAAATCATGAGTTTTCTACTTAATTATAAACTTGAAAAAATGGAGGATTTTATGAAAAAAATATTAAGTCTTGTGACTTCATTCGTGCTAATCTTTAGCGCGATGATTCTATTATCTGCTTGTGGAAAGAAAGATGTAGAATCGATATCTGTTATTGCAGATTCTTTTAATCAATACTTGAAAAATGGTGAAACTTTAGATTTGTCTGATTTAGAAATCAAAGCTACTTTTGAAGATGATTCTACTAAGGTGATAGGCTATGAAGATTTAACTATAGACTCTACTAAAGTAGATACCACCAAAAATGGTGACTATGTGGTGACTATTTCTTATGAAGGGAAAGAAGCTACTATCACTATCACTGTGTCTTCTGAAGAAGATGCGCTGGCTACTATAGTTAGATATGACAGTGAATTAATTACTGATTTCGAAAGTTCTAAAACTAATGATGGTTATATTAGAGCTGTGGAAAATCTAGTAGTAGGTGATGATAATGCATTTACTCTAGGCATTAATGCCAGCGGTATAAACATATTCGGAGAATTGGTGAATCACACTACTAACATAGATTCTAATATCTCTGTATATGAATTAAACAATGGAAGCTACACACCAGTGACTGATAACACTTACATAGACAGCAACGAAAATGGCGAACTAGACTTTTCTGCAGCTGCAGTAGGTAAAACATTTAAACTAGTTAGCACTCCTGCTGCTAAATATGACGCGGAAGACTTCTCTGCTGAAGTTATAGTAGACGTCATTGATGCGTTCAATATAGACTCAGCTAAAGATATGTCTGTGATAGATAATGTAAACTACGGATCATACTGGACAGAATGGAAAAACCTTCCTGAAAACGAAGAATATAAAAACATTAATACCAATGATATAAAGGGCGTGGTTCTTCTATCAGATGTGGCTATCACTACTGCAGATTTACCAGCTGGATACTTCTATGAAGAAGGCGAGTACAATGCAGTTCTTGATGGATTCGCTAGCGACGACCTTCCTATCGTAGGTAGCCTAAAAGATGGCGAAATAGAAAACTCACTTTACAAAAGACATATTTCCGATGAAGCGAACTCTTCTTTCATTATCACAGGAAACTTATTTACTGTGGACTTTAGAAGCGTTCCTACAGTAGTAGTTAAATACTCTAATGGAACTACTGCTGACAATGTGGTAAATGAAGAATCAGGCGTGGGAATCACTCCTACTGTATCTGCATTTAAATTTTCAGGAAACAACTTTGGAACTACACTAGAAGAAGAAATGATAGTTATGTCTAACCTTTCTATATTAGGAAATGGCCCTAGAGCGAACGGCTTCACTGCTTCTGGTGGACTAACCGCTATCAGAGCATCTGGCATTTCTATGGATGTAGTAAATATACTAGCTCAAGATAATTATGAAACTTTTGCGTTCAATGGCGGACTTGAAGATAAAACTAAAGATGTTTATCTAGATACTGACAAGGTAAGTAGATACAAAATCATAGATTCTAAAGCAGGAAACAGCTACTCTTCTATCATTTACCTAAGTGGCGCAGAATACTTATACATAGAAAACTCTATCCTAGAAGGAGCAGGCGGGCCTGCTATCATCTCTAGAGGTGATTTTACTAACAATATGGAAGCGGCTGTCGGAAACGCTACTCATTCTGATGGCGCTATCACTGAAGTTCACTTAGTTGACTCAGAAATAGCTTCTTGGGTGGCTGGAACGGAAGCGTGGTTTACAACTAATGCCGGAAGCTCAGTTTTCGTTAATGATATGGTAAAAGCAAGTGACTCTTTATATAACGAAGGCACTAATAAGAATTTATCTTTCTATAAGGAAGACGCTACTACTAAAGCACCTATGATTAATCCATTATTCGTAGCTTATGGAAATTTAGAAAATCCTATGGTAGCTATGAAAACTAAAGTGACTACTTATGACAGCATAGAAGAATTCGAAAACAGAAATGCTGAAAATAGTGAAGTGGTAGTTTTAGACACAGTGAGTGAAGGAAACTTTTCTCACATAGCTAGACAAAAAACAGCTGCTAATCCAGCTGGCGTTCATATATTTGAAGCTGTTCATAATGGCGGATATGTGGCTAGTGACATGTCTATGATAGACATGGAAAGTCCTTACTTCATGGAAACTGCCGCTGGAAAACCTGACTTCATGAATGCATATATCGGAAACGGTATGGTGTTCGTTTTAGAGGTGTTAACTAAATTAGAAATATAATTAGTTAAATTTATAAAAAGAAAAAAGGGCTGCAATGCAGTTCTTTTTTTCTTTTATATAGATTTGACATTATTTTATATTATTGTTATACTGCTTTTACATTTTAAGATTAATGAGGTAGATATTGAAAAAAGAAAAAAATGGGATTTGTTCCTCTGTTAACAAGGCTTCTTGGGAAATTTTAGCAGGTGATGAAAAAATAGTAGCAAGGCTAGGCGTGGATTATACTGAAAAAAATTTGCCAGCAGTGGGTGATAACCTTATCTATTTCACTGATGAATATGGCATACATTATATCACATCTATTCTCCCTAGAAAAAATGAACTTTTTAGAATAATAACTAGAACTAAAAGAAAGCAAATGCTTGCCGTGAATATAGATATAGTGTTCATAGTGACTAGCATGAATGATGAGTTTAATATCGGCAGACTAGAAAGATTCGCCATCATCGCTAATCTTCCTCACGCTAGAACTTGCTTTATCCTAACCAAAAAAGATTTATGCGCTGATCCTGACAGCTTTTTAGCCAAGATGAAAGAAAGGTTTCCTGACGCGCATATTCTTCCGACCAATGCTTTAGCGGCGGAAGGTGTGGAAGATTTGCTTAATTGGTGGAAGGCGGGAGAGCGTGCAGTATTCATTGGAAGCTCTGGCGTGGGCAAGTCCACATTTATCAATGCTTTAGCTGGCTCATATATAGCCGAAACGGGCGAAATAAGAGAAAGTGATAGCAAAGGCAGACATACTACCACCACTAGAAATATGTTTAAAATAGCTGATAATAGACTGGTTATAGACACGCCCGGCATTAGAGAAGTGGGAACATCTTCTTATGATGAATATGAAGGGGTGAAAGCAGTATTTGAAAAAATAGCTTATCTAGAAAGAGAGTGCAAATATTCTAACTGTAAACACATTAGTGAAGATGGCTGCGCGATAAAGGAAGCTTTAGAGAATGAAGAGATTACCTATGAAGAGCTTCATAGATATAATTTATTCAATACTGAAAAGAAATCTAAGAAAGAAAAAGAAGAATTCAAACAAGTGGGAACTAATAGAAGATACAGAAAAAATGTTAGCAAAAAAAAACAGCGATAATTCTCGCTGTTTTTTTATTAATTAAAACGGTTCTTTTTCTGCAAAGACATGTAAGTTTTCGTATTGATCTTCAGGTATTACTGTATGTGCTAAATCAGAAATAGGAAAAGTTCTGTTTTCATACCATATACTGTTCCCATTATGCCAGTATCCAAATGACTGAGTTGTTCCGTCATAAGTGTATATTCTAGAAGTTAAAGCATTTTGAGTTCCAGCCTTAACATCAGCTAATGTTTCATAGAAGTAAACTTTGAAAGTTTTAGCTTTCCATACTGCCGTTAATGAAGATATATTATGAATATTTTCAGCTGTGATAGCATCTCGGAAGTATCCATTTTGATCTTCCCAACGTAAGAATGTAAAACCTTCATTTTCATATTCTAAATCTTTTAATGAAATGTTTAAGCTGTCTGAGTATGTGAAGCTAGTTTTATTAGAATTACTCATACCTTTCGTGTTTTTATAAGTAATAGTGAAAGTCTTAGCTTCTAATACTGCATAGTAAACTTTTTCACCAGTAGAACCAGCATCTATAGTTTTCACCACTGGATCTATTGCCCAACTTTTTTCTTCTTTCCATTCTACTAAGTCGTATCCATTTTTTCCACCGAAATTAGTAAATCCGCTAAGGTTAGTAGGTAGAGTCACTTTCACGCCATAAGTATATGTTGCATAGTAAATGTAATTATTTCCTACTTTTAACTTATAATCATATTTGTTAGGAGAGAAATCTCCATGTATATCAAGAGTAGTGCTACTGCCCGCGTCACGAACTAGTTCATAGAATTTAGATAGGTATATAGTAGTAGTTTCGTCCCCGCTCACCACATATCTATCAAATGAGTGATTAGCTAATTCTGCATCTTTTAGTTTGAAACCATCAGCTGCATCTTCTATGTTCATAGTTTTACTATTACTATTTTTAATATTGCTAGGGTTAAACACGCCTACACTATTGTATCCGCCGAATGTATAATTGATAGTGTATTCTATCATTTCCCATCTAGCTACATATTCTTTAGCGCCTGAATCAGTAGAAGTAATTCCAGCTACTGGTTTAGCAAATGGATTCCAAGTATCAGTATACCAACCTAAGAATTCATATCCTAATCTTTCAGGTTCATTAAATGTGATAGTATCTCCATACTCATAGCTGAAATTAGCATCTCTATAATCCATACTTCCGCCATTAACATTAAGTTTCACATTAAAATCATCAGCATCAAATGCTACATAAATCCAAATAGTATTTTCTTTACCTTCTATAGTTTCACCATATTTAAAGATTCTTTCCACTTGGTTTTCTGTAAGAGCTCCTGAAATCAAATCATCTGAATCTGTATCATATAAATCTCTTTCTCTGTAAGTGATATAATATCCTTCAAATGTATAATTTTTTAATACCGCTCCTGCAAATAATGTATTTTCATAATTGTTCACATCTAAGCTAACTGGTGCATTATATAATAATACATTCTTTATATCTATATTAGTATCTGTGTAGTAGTGGTATACATAGTTTATTTTATCCCACTTAGCATATAATTCATAGTTTTGTTTAGCTGTAGTAGGGATGTAAGTCACTAACTGATCTTTTCCAAACAAGCTGTCTAACCAGCTGCCGTCTTTCATATACCAGCCTAAGAATTCATATCCCATTCTTTCAGGCACTGGCATATCGCTTTCTGGTATGCCTACATATTCATCATAAGCTATAGTAGTAGTGTGATATTCTCCGCCCTTTAAGTCAAGAGTGACAATGTGTTGTTTAGTATCCCATTTAGCTACTAAGCTATAGTTTCTTAAATCTGTTTCATCATATATTTCAGTCACTAGCGTAGATCCTTCATACCAACCTAAGAATGCTGAGCTTGGTTTAGTAGGAATATAGCTAGATAAACTAAGTGGTAATTCTTCTTCAGTGTAAGACACAGCACTCACCGCTGAACCACCATCTGAATTAAAGTTAATAGTGAATGGCTTAGAG
>CAYJMU010000030.1:0-2449 GCA_964371605.1 uncultured Lachnospiraceae bacterium | reverse complement strand
CATACATCTTAGTGTTTCCTGATACGCCTTTAGGCATATGAGTGTAAACTGTTCCAGATAGATTAGCTTCTGTACACCAGCCTAAGAACGTTTTTCCGTAAAGAGTAGGTGTTGGAAGTAGGAAATCTGATTCTACTGTAAAATCATAAGTATTACTTCCGCTTAGAGTTCCGCCATTAGCATCTAGCGTTAGCACGTATGTGTTTAGCTCAAATTCACCGAAATAGCTAATATCTGCACTGATATCTTCTGGCACATTATAAAACAATATTCCGCTTTCGATAGGATTGTTTAAAGCTGCATCTGTGTACCAATTCACTAATTGCTTGCCTGGACTAGTAATTCCTGCTATAGAATAAGAATCTTTTCCAGCCACTTCTATGCTTTCTATTAAAGTTAGCCCGTCATAAAGGTTTACATTATATTTCTTATAAAGCTTCCCGTAGATAGTAGTGTCTTCTTTCACATATCCGCCGAATGTAAATTCTGTGTTATATGTAGAATCTAAATACCATTCTATTTTATATCCTTCTAGGGCAGGGGCTTTTTCTAAGTTTAAAACTTCTTCCTCTCCTATATCTAGACTTTGGGTATTTTGATTAAAGTTAAATGTCACCGTGTATTTCACTTCTTCTTTCCCACAAGACGCTAAAAATACAGTAGCGAACACTACAAATATAGTTAATAATGATAATATTCTAAATTTTTTCATACGCATTCTCTCCTTTTTATGTTTTTATTATATATTAATATATAATATTTGTCAATATGCTATTTTCCCGCAAGAGCTTAATAATTATTATAAAATCATTGTTATTGACTTGTTTAAAAAATTATGTTATATTCTATCTATATCAAGGAGAGTAATTATGCATCTATTATTAAATTCATTTTCTTCATTTCTAAGAGGAATTAGCTATCAATCAAGAGTGTTGTTTGCAGCTATAGCTGTCACTCTCAGCTTATACTTTTTTTATAGAGCAGTAAAGCTTAAGAAAGGACTTACATCTCCTGCCGGCATGGGGTTTTTAATCCTTTTCGCGCTCTTTTTAGGTGGGGCGGCTCTTCTTGCCTTTGCTTAAAATTTTTATTACTACAAATGTTTGGTTTTTCTTATCTATTATGACTTCTTTCATTTTTTAGATTTATGAAAAAACCTTGCATTTGTCTTTTTTTTTTGGTATACTGAGTCAGCAAGTTAAAAAAAGGTGGAAATAAAAATATGTTTAATTTATTTAATTTAATGGGAAGCAGCACTACTGTAGCTCCGTGGATAAGTGAATCTTTTCCTATCATTAGAGTAGTTCTAGTTAGTTTGATTTTAGTTTTTTCTGTAGCTATCATCATCTTAGTTTTAAAAACTAACTCTGCCGGCGTGAACGGAAACGCTGTCACTGGTCAAACAGAAAGCTACTATATGGCTAACAAGGGTAGCACTAAAGCAGGCAGACATGCTAAACTTCTTACTATATTTTCTATAAGTATAGCAGTATTAGCACTTTTATATTTCGTATCATATATAGTTTACCCAGCTACTTAAAAAAAAGAAAAGAGCGAATTATCGCTCTTTTTTTATATTCCTGAAACTATTCTTGCCCTTAATTCCTGCATCTTTTCTATATAATCTTTTAACAGTTGGTTTAGCCTAAAGTTTTCTTTTTCTAACTCTTGGCATTTTGTTTCCACTTCGCCTTTATTCATGCTCGTTAGTTTCATCTCTTTTTTAGTATTGTTTTGGACTAATCTCACTAGTCCCATGAAAAGGCTTTTTATATCCTCTTCGCTAAGTATATCATTGTCTATCATATTTCCCTCCTGCATTAATGATTACCAAAAACCGCTGATTTTATACATGAAAAAAGAGAAGGTGATTCCTTCTCTTTCTTTTTATTCTTCTTCGCCTTCTTTTCTAGCCGCTATTTCTTTTTCTACTTCTTCTATGTCAAATTTGATTTGGCCATTAGCTTTAGTAAGAACTTGGTTAGCTAGTTCTAGGGCAGGGTATCTATCTTTATTTTCTTTCATAACATCTTTACAATGTTGAACGCTTAATCTTAAGCCTTCTAATAAATCTAAATCCGCTTCTAGTTTAGCACGTTTTTCTTCATCTACAGCGTAATTGTTTACACCGAAGATAGCTACTTTTTGCTTAGCTACTAATGCTTCTTTTCTTCTTAGCTTTTGTTCATCTTTCGCTAAACTGTTATTAATTCTCTTAAGAGGGATGAATTCTCTCTTATTCTTTTTCAGTTCTTTTTCGTTTTCTTTTAATCTTTCTTTTAAGAATGCTAGTCTGTCTTCTAGTTGAGCAGTTTCTAGTCCGTGAACATTTACATTTCCGTCGCTCATATTGGCGCTTTCTTCTAATTTTTGTTCTAATTCTTTTACTTGATTTCTTAGATTAGCTTTTTCTTCTTCCTCTAATTCATCAGCTTTTTGATTCATTATT
>CAYJMU010000029.1:1608-10194 GCA_964371605.1 uncultured Lachnospiraceae bacterium | reverse complement strand
CCTACTTCTCTCTCTTCCTCTAGTATAAGGCACTATACAATAAGTGCAGAAATTATTACAACCATACATGATGTTTACATTAGCTTCTATATCGCTATAGCTGACTGATTCAGTTTCACAGTTTTCATTTTTCTCAGTTTTCCAAACATTTATTAGTCTGTCTTCTGATTTCAAGTAGTCAGTATAATAATCTTTAAACTTATGAAGATTATGTGTTCCGAAAATAATATCCACGAAAGGTGAATTTTTCAGCAGTTTTTCCACGCTATCTTCTATCTGCATCATACATCCGCATACGACTATCACCTTGTCTGGATTTTTCTCTTTCAGGGTCTTAAGCCTACCCACATTTCCGATAAGTTTATTTTCCGCGTTTTGTCTTATAGTGCAGGTATTAAAAATGATAACATCACTCTCTTCTTCTGACGCTCCTTTTACCATACCTAAACTCTCACACATACCGGCTAATTTTTCACTTTCATGCACATTTAATTGGCAACCATAAGTGGTTATAAAATATTTTTTCATACCCATATTATATCAAAATTTATCATATTTTTCAATGTTTTTAGATTAAATAGAAAAAAAATAAATAATTTATCACAGATAGAATAAAATAGGCATATGAAAAAAAGTATGCAAATGGTTTTATATGTATTTTTTGTCATTTTAGCTGTGATATTAATCTTAGGCTTATTTTTAGGTATAACGCTGGTGCACAAAAGTAAAAATTTAGAAATCAGCAGAGAGAAAATAGTAAACTCTGCTTACAGTCAAGTTTCTATCCTAGATAATCATAATATTCCTCTTACCGATGATTTTATCACTGATCTGAAAGTAGATATAGATGATGTGAACACATATACCCTTAACGCATTCACTAGCATAGAAGACAAAGATTTTTTTAATCATAACGGCATTAATCCAAAACGAATGGTAGGAGCTCTGATCAATAACATAAAAGCTGGAAAAATAGTGCAAGGGGCATCCACCATCACGCAGCAACTCATCAAAAACACTCACCTAACCAGCGAGCAGACATATGAAAGAAAAATAGATGAAGTACTACTTGCCCTAAAACTAGAAAAAGAGTTTAGTAAAAAAGAAATTATGGAAAGCTATCTAAACTGCATATATTTCGGGAATGGAAACTATGGACTGGCTAATGCCAGCCAAAACTATTTTAACAAGAGCTACACTGATCTAACGGTAGCTGAAAGTGCTATGATGGCAGGAGTGATAAAAAGCCCCTTTAACTATTCGCCTATTTACAATATTGATGCAGCTATAGAAAGAAGAAATTTAGTATTAAGTGAAATGAAAAAAGACGGCGTGATCACAGCTAGCGTTTACAATGAGTCCAAAAATGAAGAAGTCAATATACTAGAAAATATAGAAAAATCTGCGGCGCTAAAAAACCATATGTATGACTATGCAGTTAGAGATGAAAGCGCTAAAATATTAAACATTCCTATAGAAGAGCTAAGCAATAAAAAACTGAAAATATTTACTTACCTAGAGCCTACATATGATCAAGAGTTAACTGAGCTAATCAATAGCCCTACCTACCTTAAAAGAAATAGAAATGACCTGCCCTCTTCTGCTGGCGGAGTGATGATAGATAATAAAACAGGGGGAATAAAAAGTTTGACGGCTACTAGTGGTATAAATATATATACCATGAAACGTCAGCCTGCTAGTGCTATTAAGCCACTACTAGTTTATGCTCCTGCCTTCGAAAAAGGAATCATCAGTCCTGAGAGCTTAATCCTAGATGAAAAAACATCATTTAATGAATACTCTCCTAAAAATGTAGGCGATGAATATTTTGGAAATATTAGCATTAGAGAAAGTGTGGAAAAAAGCTTAAATATTCCTGCTGTAAAACTATTAGAAAAAACTGGCATAAACTACTCTAAAAACATGGCTGAAAAAGCGGGCATTTCTTTTCACGAAAAGGACAAAAATTTAGCCCTTGCTCTAGGTGGATTCACAGAAGGCACCACCCTATTACAACTGGCTAACTCTTATCTCCCTTTTTCAAACGATGGATACTTCAAAAAAGCTACATTCATAAAGAAAATTTGTGACGAAAATGGAAATGAGATATATAGAAATCCTAACGACGAATTATATTCAGAAAGCAGAATAAACAATGTAATTAACCCTAACGATAAAGTTATGAGTGCAGAAAGTGCATATTTAGTAAATGACATTTTATTATCTAGCGCAGAAAAGGGCACTAGTAAAAGATTGAGCTCGCTACCATTTGAGATCGCAGCTAAAACAGGTACTAATGCAGTGAGCGGTACTAATTATAATCATGATGCGTGGAGCGTCGCATACACTAAAGATACTACCTTCGCTACATGGATAGGAAATCCTACCAATGAGAAAGATTCATCTTTAGACGGAAGTAATAATGGTGGCACTAATGCTACTAGCATCATAAAAGATTTCATAGAAAATATATCTTACTCTCCTACCGCTGATTTCACTCTCCCCGCAGGCATAGTGAAGAAAGATATAGATCTATTATGCCTATCTACTATGAATGAACTGGTTCTAGCAGATGATGACCTTCCAGACAGATATAAAAAAACAGCTTCATTTAATAGCAAACATCTAGATACTTTAGTCTTCCCATTTCCTAGCAGAAAACTGAATGACTCTATAGATTTTAGTTGCGCGCTAAAAAATGGGGACGCTATAATTAAATTCAGTGCATCGCCTTACTATAATTATGAAATAGTTAGAGTGGAAGAAGATGAGATCAAAACCCTCAAAGAAATCAATGGCGAAAAAGGTGAAATTACATTCAGTGACAAGAAAATCAATAGCGATACACTATATACATATTATATAAAGTTTACCCTAGATGGAAGTGAGAAAAATGAGCAAACTAAAAAAATCAATATTATAAAATAAAAAAAAAGAGTTATCCTTAACTCTTTTTTTTAGAAATTATTCTTTTTCTTTCACTTCAGCACTTTCAGTTATGTCTATTACTTTCTTTTTGCTAAAGCTATCAATAACAAACATAGCTACAAATAATATCGGCTTTATCACATTAGGTAAATAAAAATTATTATATTCATTTAGATATGATACATTCGGCCCTAACACTATATCGCTCACTATACTAATTATTACCCATAAAATAATGGTAATCATCACCTTATAAGCAGTCGGTTTAAACTCCTTCGCGCTAGGAAGTAGTAAAACTGGAATAATAAATAATACTGCATAATGCGTGCTTAGATATGCTGCTGCGAACATAAAAGCTGATACTAAAATCTTCGTTGATATCTTCATATAATTTCCTCCTTTTTTTCATTATATCATATGAAAATAAAATTTCAAAACATAAATTTAAAATAATCCAATGTTTATATTTTTTAAACTTTTCAATATTCCACTATTTATATTCTAAAAAGCTAAAAAATGTGTAAAAAAAGAGCGGTCGCTCTTTTCTTTATTTTACCTTTTCTATCTCCGCCCATATATCTTTATATTCATTGTTCGCGATCAGTACATTTTCTGTCCCTAATGCTAGCGAACTAGCTATCATTTTTCGGTGCTTAAATAATTGAGACTTCTTTACCTTGTCTGGCTTAGTAGCTATAACATTCAGCGGCAGCGCATAATGAGATAGATATTTAATCATCTCTTTATCCAGAGCACTAGGCTCATGCCTGATATCTACTAGAACGAAAACTTTTTTCAGATTTTTAGAATTTAGAAGATAATCACCTATCATATCATTCCATTTATCCGCCAATCCTTTTCCTGCCTTATGATAGCCATAACCAGGAAGATCTACGAAGTGAAGATCATCATTCACTAAAAAGTAATTTATTAGCTGCGTTCTACCTGGCGTGCTACTAGTTTTAGCTAAATTCTTTCTGTTTAGTAGATTATTAATTAGTGTACTTTTTCCTACATTACTTCTACCTACGAAAGCCACCTCACTAATATCGCCTTCCACAAAGTCTTTTCTCGAAGCACAACTTTTCACAAATGAACTTTTTTTCACTATCATAATTTTATCCTCTTTCTTTAGTTTACTATAGCTAGCTTAATAGCATCTTCTAAATCATCTACTAAATTTATTTTCAAGCCTTCAGTGATTTCTTTAGGAAGGTCATAAAGGCTCTTTTTGTTTTGCTTAGGAATGATTACATTTTTTATTCCAGCTCTCATCGCCGCAAATAATTTTTCCTTTAGTCCACCTATTGCTAACACATTTCCTCTAGTAGTTATTTCGCCAGTCACAGCTAAATCATTGTTAATTTGTTTTTTAGTCAGCGCGCTATATATGCTTAGAGCTATAGCCACACCTGCTGACGGGCCCTCTTTCTTCACTGCACCTTCTGGCACGTGAATATGGAAGTTTAATTTATCTAGCTTTTTCATGTCATAGTCTTCTTTCTCAAGAATTCTTTTCACCGCACTATAAGCTACTGACGCACTTTCTTTCATCACGCTACCTAAACTTCCAGTAAGATTGATTTCACCTTTTCCGAAATATTTACTAGTTTCTATAGTTAGCACGCTTCCGCCAATGCTAGAATAACTCATGCCGCTAATAGTTCCCACTTCTGGTTTCTCTCTCATCATTTCGCTTTCGCCATAGCCTGCGCCTAAAAACTCTACTAAGTTTTCTGGTGATACGATTACTTTCTCTATGCCGTCTTTCACTACCTTCATAGCTATCTTCCTGCATATCTTCATCACTCTTCTTTCTAGCCCACGAACGCCTGCTTCTATAGAGTAATCTGCCACTAGTTTAGTGATAGCGCCATCTTTTAGTTCTATATTTTCTTTCTTAATGCCGTTTTTAGCTATCGCCTTAGGGAACAAATATTTAGTTGCTATTTCTTCTTTTTCTGTAGATGTATAGCTTCCTAGTTCTATCACTTCCATCCTATCTCTTAATGGCCCTGGAATATCGTGAAGGGAATTAGCTGTACACACAAATAGCACATTGCTTAAATCGAAAGGCACTTCCACATAGTGATCTCTAAACTCTGAATTTTGTTCAGGATCTAAAACTTCTAACATAGCACTAGTAGGATCACCTTTATAATCGCTAGCCATCTTATCTATTTCATCTATCAAGAATACTGGATTTAGTGATTTAGCTTGACGCATATTGAATATGAATCTTCCTGGCATCGCCCCGATATAAGTCTTTCTGTGACCTCTGATTTCGCTCTCATCTTTCACGCCGCCTAAGCTCATTTTTACGAAGTTTCTACCTGTAGCTCTAGCTATGCTTTTAGCTATACTAGTTTTACCTACCCCAGGAGGACCCGCAAAACAAATGATTTGCCCGCCTATTTTATCAGTCAGTTGCATTACTGCTAAATGCTCAAGTATTCTTTCTTTTACATCTTTTAGCCCAGAATGGTCTTCATCTAATATTTTTTCAGCGATATTTAGATCTTTATTATCCTTAGTTTTCTTACCCCAAGGAAGATCAAGGACAGTTTCTAACCAGTTCATAATCACGCTGTATTCAGGAGAACTGTTAGATAATCTTTTCAGTCTTGCTATTTCTTGCTTTGCTTTTTCTTTACTACCTTCTGGCATAGGAGATTTTTCTACTTTGCTTTGAAGCTCGTCCAGCTCCTTATAATTTTCACCTAGTTCCTCACTGATCACTTTCATCTGCTCTCTAAGAAAATAATCTTTTTGGTTTTTATCCATATTTTTTCTTACTTTTTCAGACACTCTTTTTTTGATCTCAATGATTTCTGTTTCATTAACTATAGCATTGTTTAAAATAATTAGCCTTTCTACCGTGTCGAACTCTTCTAAAAGTTCTATTTTAGTTTGGTTATTTTTCACCACTAAACTAGTTAGTAAATCTATGAAAAGATTAGGCTCTTGAATGTTTAATAAACTTTTAAACACCACTCTATCAGTTTGTGCATTTACAGAAAAATACTTGCTAGTCAAGTCTTTAGCGTTTTCTAGTAGAGCCATACTTTCTTGGTCATACTCTCTTTTTTCTTTCACCATATCAATGCTTGAAAACTCAACGCCATTATCAGTCAACTTCACTTCTTCCACTAAAACTCTTTTATACGCTTCTGTGGCGATAGTCACCATATTACCTTTTCTAGATATATTAGTGATTTTACACATTACTCCCACTTTAGAAGAATGAGCAGATCCGTCTTCATTGTTTATAGCATTCACGCATACTATTGGTCTTTTATTTTGGTGCTCTTTACTTATAGCAGTCACTAATTCGCCAGCTGCGAACTCGAAACTTATTGGTGTAGAATTCACAGGTATTATTCCGTGCATTCCTATAATCAAATATTTTTCATTTTCCATATATTAATCCTCTTTCATCATCATTAATGATAAACTAGAATAACATAATTACTAAAAAATTGCAATTAAAATATTAATCGCTTTTTAGTTTTTTTAGGAAAAAGAGTTTTATTTTCCATTAATATAATGTATAATATTTAGTATGGAAAAGAAAGCAAATTTTAGCCTTATGAAAATTAAGAAATTAATAGTAGTAGCACTGCTTTTGTTTTCTATGATCTTACTAGGCGGATGCGCTACGGTGGATTATTCGGTGATATCACTAAGTACTGGTGTGGTTTCTCAGAGCGTAGTAGTTTCTATAGACGAAAATGCCTTAGCTAGCAGCACTCACACTGCAGAAGATGTGGTGAATGAAACTAGCGCGGCTTATACTAAATATATATATGACAAGATGGTGGCTTTTAAAAATGCTAACGGCTATAGACTGATCACTGATGGCGGGGCTTATTATATAAAAAGTATACTAGGAAGCACGCTAATCGAGAGCGCTTATGAAAGTTCTATCACTGAGGGAAAGATAGAAATGTATATATCGTTCAGTAATAGAGAAATATATTATGCTTACTACGACATAGATCCCAATGATAGCAGTGATAATAATGTAGAAATAGAAGAAGGAATATTTTATGATAAACATATCCAAAAAA
The DNA here is from genome assembly GCA_964371605.1 of uncultured Lachnospiraceae bacterium. Taxonomy (GTDB): domain Bacteria; phylum Bacillota; class Clostridia; order Christensenellales; family UBA1242; genus CAYJMU01. The sequence goes on along the minus strand of CAYJMU010000029.1, from coordinate 3,196 downwards.
CGCATTCAGCATTCTATGACCTAGAAAACAATGTGATCGCGAATGAATTCTCTGCAGTGTTTACAGAGTTTGGCATCACTTCACCTACTTATAGATACGCGTATGTGACTGATAGTGAATCGCTGAAAAGCAATGCGCAAAATATATATTATTCTAATTATTATAATGCCTATGTTCACGAGTTTTTAATAGAAGATTCTACAGTGCTAGCTAATAGCGTAGAAGAAAAATATGAGATAGAGTTTTACACTATTGCAATTAACTCTATGTCATGGTATATTTTAGCATTAGTGCTTACCGCGCTATTTATAATAATACTCGTGATAATAAAGAAAATAAACGGAAGAAAAAAGGAGAAAGAAAATGGGACTATGCAGATTTAGCAGCCAATTGATTTTAAATAACACTACCAGCATAGACAATACATTCATCAATGAATATATGCCATATGCTGAAAGCGATCATGTGAAAGTATATCTGTATGGACTATATCTTTCAGGTATGAATAATATCAGTGACAATTCTATAGACGGCTTTAAGAACACACTGAAGATGAGTGATGAAAGCATAATAGCTGCCTTCGAGTATTGGCAAAGTTTAGGCTTGGTATCTATAGTAAGTAGTGACCCTATAGAAATAGCATATTTACCTGTGAATGCCAACTTTAGGAACCTTGCTAAGTATAACAAAAGTAAATATATAGAGTTTAATCTAAAAGCCCAAAGCATCATGGAAGGTAGACAAATCACGCCTAAAGAATATAGCGAATACTATGACATCATAGAGAGATATGGCTTAGAACAAGCAGCTATGCTAATGATAATAAAATATTGCGTTGACCTGAAGGGAAGTAGAGTAAACTACCCTTATATCACCACAGTGACTAAAAACTGGATTAGTGATGGAATACTTACATGTGATGATGTAGAAACTAAGCTTACAGAGATGAATCATATGTCAGAAAATATTTTAGAAATTTTAAAAGTGCTAGGAATAAAAAGAAAAGCAGATGCTAGCGAATATGACTGCTATTCTAAATGGATAAATGATTACTTATTTGAAATATCTACTATACTTCATGTGGCGAAATCAATGAAGAAAAAAGGTGGAATATTTAAACTAGATAGTAAACTTACATCTTACTATGAAAGAAAACTTCTAGACATAAAAGAAATAGACTCTTTCGAAAAAGAAAAGAATGAAATATTAGATCTTACTAAAAACATAAATAGGAAGATAGGTGTATACTATGAAAATTTAGATCCTATCATTTCTAACTACATACTGAAATGGCTTGATATGGGATTCGAGAAAAATTTGCTTTTAAACATAGCAAATGATGGATTTCTAAAAAATACTAGAACGCTAGATGGATTGGACAAAGATGTGGTAAATCTATACGCTGCAGGAATCACTAACGAAAGTGCTTACGCAGAATTTAAAAAGAAAGAAAAATCAAGTGATGAAAATATTAGCGCTATACTTAAACTAGTTAATATGAGTAGAAATGTGACAGCAAAAGATCGCGCATTTTATAAAGTGTGGACTAACTCGTGGGGCTTTGAGAATGATATGATAGAATATGTAG